>CAKUMP010000001.1 GCA_934667795.1 uncultured Chthoniobacterales bacterium
CGATAATATTACGATGTTGTCTCTGGTGCTGACGGGGGCAGCCTTGTTACGGGAACGCGAACGCGGGACGATGGAACATTTATTGGCCATGCCTGTGACGCCCTTTGAAATTATGGCTGCAAAAGTCTGGTCCATGGGGACGCTGATCCTGGTGGCAAGTGGATTGTCCCTGCAGTTTGTGGTTCGTGGGGTGCTGGATGTCCCCATTGACGGCTCGATTGGATTATTTCTTACGGGCGCAGCACTACATTTATTTGCCTCTACCTCAATGGGGATTTTCCTGGGAACCGTCTCCCGTTCCATGCCGCAATTCGGATTGTTACTCATGATGGTCCTCCTGCCGCTTCAGATTCTTTCCGGAGGAATGACACCACAGGAAAGCATGCCTGATGCCGTGCGTATGATTATGTCCATCACCCCGAACCCACACTTTGTAAGCCTGGCCCAGGCCGTTTTGTATCGCGGCGCTGGATTCTCCATCATCTGGCCCCAACTCGTTGCCCTCCTTGTCATCGGCTTCATCCTCTTTACCCTCTCTCTCTCCCGCTTCCGCAAATCCCTTTCCACCATGGGATAATCCCCCCTGGGAGCAACAAGTCCCGGGGTGCCCCACCTCCCAGTTCTTTTCCTTATTTCAAACAAAAAACATTGCTAACACATTATCCGAGTCTAACATATTTCAGACGTTTAAACGGACTATTCATGACACAAAAAAAGACAGGCATACGCGTATTACACACAGCAGACTGGCATTTGGGACGGATGCTCTATGGACGAAAACGCAGTGAGGAATTCGAAAAGTTTTTAGCCTGGTTACTGACAATATTAGACCAGGAAAACATCGATGTTTTACTCATCGCGGGCGATATCTTCGACACCGGGACGCCGAGTAATCAAATGCAGGAATTATATTATGACTTCCTGGGAAAAGTCCGGACGACTGGCTGCCGACACGTGGTGGTCGTTTCCGGCAACCATGACTCCCCTACTTTTCTGGATGCTCCCCGGCAAGTGTTTCGACATCTGGATGTGCACGTGATCGGAACCGCTGATGCCAGCGGAAAAGAGGAGGTAATCGGATTACGCAACGCAGAAGGAGATCTGGAACTCATCGTGGGTGCAGTCCCGTATTTGCGCGATCGCGATGTGAGAATCTCGGAAGCAGGCGAAAGCATTGCAGATAAAGACCAGAAAATGGTCGAAGGGATTCGACAGCACTACGCGCAAGTTGCAGAACTTGCACAGAAAATGCAACAGGAAGCCAATGCAAATATCCCAATCCTGGGAATGGGACACCTCTTTGTCGCCGGGGGCAAAACCGTCGATGGGGATGGCGTCCGCGAACTTTATGTCGGAACATTAGGACATGTGGGTGTGGATATTTTCCCGGAAATTTTTGACTACGTAGCATTAGGACATTTGCATGTGCCACAAATTGTCCATGGAATAGAACGCATTCGCTACAGCGGAAGTCCGATTTCGATGGGATTCGGCGAAGTCGGACAAAAAAAGTCTGTTGTTTTACTGGATATTTCCTCAAGTACAAATGCTGTCGAAATAAAAGTGCCGGTCGCGCAGAGTGCCGACTCCACAGATCAAGGCATCATCCAGAACCCATCGACTGGCACACAAATCAATTGGAGACTCCTCCCCATTCCGTTATTCCAACGACTGGAAATCGTCCGCGGCCCATTGGAGGACATCCTGGCGAAGTTAGGAGCATTACAGGCAGAGGATGAAATGATCTGGCTGGAAGTCACCCATGACGGAAAAGAACAAGTGCCGGACCTACGCAAACAATTGGACGACTGTGCGGAAGGAAGCAAACTGGAGTTTCTGCGTATCCGTGACCTTGTGAATTCGGCAGGAATCCTGACCGCTTCCCAGAATATGGAATCCCTGGATTCTCTCTCCCGGGAAGAAGTCTTCCAGCGTTGTCTCGACGCCAACCATGTCACAGAAGAAGAACAAAAAGAACTCCGCCAGGCCTACCAGGAAATCCTCCAAAAAATCGACGAAGCCGACCCGTTAGCTATATGAATTTTTATCAATGAAAATATTGAAGTTACGCTTTAAAAACCTCAATTCTCTTGCAGGAGAATGGGAAGTTGATTTTCAATCGTCTGAATATACGGATCAGGGGATTTTTGTCATTACCGGACCCACTGGCGCTGGCAAAAGCACCTTATTGGACGCAATTTGTCTGGCACTTTACGGACGTACCCCGCGTTTGGATAAAATTAGCAAACAGGAAAACGAAGTGATGTCACGTCGGACCGGTGAATGCCTGGCAGAAGTGACATTTTCCTGTCGTGACGGACGTTATCGCAGTTGCTGGAGCCAGCGGCGCGCGCATACAAAACCGGATGGTGAATTACAATCTGCAAAGCATGAACTGATAAATGACGAAACCGGCGAGATCCTGGAAAATTCTCTGCGAGGCGTGATGGCAAAACTCCCGGAGCTGACAGGATTAGAGTACACGCAGTTTACCCGTTCGATCCTTCTGGCACAGGGAAGCTTTGCGGCATTCCTGCAAGCGTCCACCAGCGAACGCGCTCCCATTCTGGAACAAATCACCGGTACCGAAATTTATAGCGAGATTTCTACAGAAGTTCATAAACGACAAGCCGAGGAACAGACAAAATTAGTCCAACTGGAACAGGAAATGGCTGGTATTCCGGTTCTGACACCAGATGAAGAAAGCCAGATACTGGAAGATCTCGCAGCAAAAGAAAAAGAAGAAGCAGAAGCCACTACTCATAGGAATAAAATCCATACTGCCATTACCTGGAAAAAAGGAATCAACGAGCTGACACAAGAAATTCAAAGCTTGTCTGAAGAACACACCCGGCTGGATCTAACTCTTCAAAACTTCCAGGATGATCGCAACAGGCTTGCTTTGGCCAACAAAGCACTTCCTCTAGAGTCGGCTTACGAGACATTGCTGATGTCAAAAAACGGACAAAAAGCCGACCAGACACGGCTGGAAGAGATACAGGAAGCATTGCCGCGATTACAAGCAGCATTGACGACACAACAGCAGAATTTAAAATTTGCGGAGGAGCAAGTTCAGGTTGCGAAAAAGGAGTTGGATAAAGCAATACCCTTGATTAAACAGGTACGCGCACTCGATTTGCAACTGGAGGAAAGACAAAAAGGAATCACGCAGGCTAAGACAGATTTTGAGGAAAATGTCAAGAAAATTGCGACTAGCAAAAAACGGCGTGAAGAGGCAGAAGTAGGGTGTCGCCAGCAGATGGTTCTGCAAGAACAGGTGAGAAAATATCTGGCAGAGAACGAGAGCGACGCCTGGCTGGTAGCTGGTCTGGCAGGAATCCGTCAGCAGGGGGAACGGTTGGAAGATAAACAAAAAGACATCAAATCCAGACGACAGGAATGCACGAAGGAAGAAAAAGAAATTGCGGAAATTGAGAAACGACTGACAACAATCCAGGCGCAGCATCAAACACATGAACAGCACTGTAAGGAGCAGGCGCATACGCTTCAGGAAAAAGAAAAAGCGAATGCAGGAATGCTGGCAGGGCGTTTGTTGTCAGAATACCGCAGAGAAAAGGATGGCTTGCTGCGTGAACATGCATTGCTCATGAGGGTTGCAGAGCTGGAGGCGCATCGCACCAAACTGGAAGATGGAAAAGAATGTCCGCTTTGCGGATCCCTGGAACATCCATACGCAAAAGGAAATCTCCCGGTGCCAGATGAGACAGAAAAAGAAATCGAACGTCTGACCCGCTTTATTGCAACTCTGGAAAATCAGGAAACACAAATTCAGAAAGAAAAAGAAAGTCAGAGTAAATTTCAGGAAAAATTATTGGATCTGCGCCACCAGAAAGAACGTATGGAGGTAGAGAAAAACGAGAAGGACAAAAAGTGTATTCGCTTCCGACAGGAGATTCAAAAACTGGAAGAAGAATTTGGCGCTTTAAAACAAAATATTCTGATTCAACTTCAACCATTAGGCATTCAGGAAGTTTCTGATGAGAAAATTCCCGAATTGCTGAATTCTCTGGAGAAACGTCATGCTGCCTGGGTGGAGTACCAGCGTAAACAATCTGATTTTGAAAAACAGATATCCTTATGCCGCGCACACGTTCAGAAGCAAACGGCGGTGGTGGATACGCTCACCCAGGAACTGGAAGATAAACAAAAACGTCTGGACGATCTGCGGGAAGAATTTTCTAAAGGACAGAAAAACCGTGAGGAAATATACGGCGGAAAAAATCCGGATGAGGAAGAGCGCCAGTTAACGAACGGGATTGTTCGGGCCGAAAAAAAGGTGAACGACTCGAGAGAAGCTTTGCAGGAGGTGATACAAAAATGGACCAAGGCGGAGTCGGAGATACAAACATTAGAAAAACGGATTGAAGAAAAAGTAGAAGAGATTATCCGTCGGACATCCACTTTTTCAACATCGCTCAC
Source organism: uncultured Chthoniobacterales bacterium (assembly GCA_934667795.1). Taxonomy (GTDB): domain Bacteria; phylum Verrucomicrobiota; class Verrucomicrobiia; order Chthoniobacterales; family CAKUMP01; genus CAKUMP01. The sequence goes on from CAKUMP010000001.1 coordinate 4,441, forward strand.
AACTGCCGGCTTCAAGGATGAAGAACAATTTCTCCAGGCACGTTTGTCGATACAGGAACGCGAAACCCTGGATGCCAGGGCGAAGGAGTTAGATGCACAAAAATTGCAGATCGAAACCCGATTGAAGGACCGTCGAGAACAGTTGGAAAAGGAACAGAAAAAAGAAGTTTCGGATCAACCCTTGGAAAGTCTGGAATCACAGTTGCAGCAACAGGAAGAATTGTTGAAGCAATGCCGGGAGATGATTGCGAACTTTAAACACCGGCTGACAGAAAATAAAAAAGCACAAGAACGCGCACAAGGAAAACAGGCATTGATTGACGCACAAAAACGGGAATGTTCGCGCTGGGATAAATTGCATCGTTTGATTGGATCTGCTGACGGGAAAAAGTTCCGGAATTTTGCCCAGGGGCTGACATTTGAAATTATGATCGGACATGCCAATCAGCAGTTACAAAAAATGACCGATCGTTATTTGTTGATCCGGAATTCGGAAGAACCTCTGGAATTAAATGTATTGGATCAATATCAGGCGGGAGAAAAACGATCGACGAAAAACCTTTCCGGAGGAGAAAGTTTCATTGTGAGTCTGGCATTGGCTCTTGGGTTATCACAAATGGCCGGGCATAAGATTCAAATGGATTCCCTGTTCCTGGATGAAGGCTTCGGGACATTGGATGAAGAAGCACTGGAGGTGGCGTTGAATATGCTCTCAAGCCTCCATCAGGAAGACAAAATGATCGGTGTGATTTCTCACGTGGGTTCGCTGAAAGAAAGAATCCCAACGCAGATTCGTGTGATTCCAGGCACTGGAGGGCGCAGCGAGATTAAAGGTCCGGGGGTAAAGAGGTTGAATGGGGGGGAAGCGTTAGGATTCAGGATGGTTGAATGAATACGGACGGAGTGGACGGAATGGACAGAGTTTTATGAGGAGCGTTTTCGTCTGGTGTTGCGGATATTGTACAGGCGTTCGGTAAAACCGCCTTTTTGTTCGAAATCCCGGGCCAATCGCTCAACCTGACGGTCGAGAAGGGAGCAGGCGACTGCCAGGAGTACCAGCGTGGCATTGGCGGAAAACTCAGGGTAGGTTCTTGTGGGAAGGGTGTGTTCCGGGTGGAGCTTTTTGACGGTTTCGATGATCCACGCAGCGACTTCATTGGCAGTTTGGCAGCGACGCTTGATGAGTTGCCGGCGGAGCGGGTTTGTATATTCCCATTGTGGGAGTTTCCGTTGTCGTAGAAAATCTTCGTAATCCAATTTGAGCTCTTCCAGGCTGGCGCGTGCCACCTGGGTGAGCTTGAGCTCGGTCTTTTTTGAGGTTGCAGACGCCTGTGAGCCTTCGGCGATATTTTGCACGCCGGATCTCGCAGCCTGGATCATCTGGTCGCGGGTACGACTGCGAGGGTGGATATATTTGTCGCAAAACCGAACCGTGATATCATACACCAACTGAGCTATCTGAAAACTTTTCAACCTGCGATAGCCACCATGTTTGGAAATCAAATCAGACATGCCACCTCCTTTGAAGTTGCACGTCCACTCCGTCCACTCCGTCCACTCTGTCCACTCTGTCCACTGTCTTGATTTTTAAAAACGCTATCATTATTCACTCCGTGCTCTTTATTTGATCGGGTTATTTCGTACGGTATTCGTACGGTATTCGTACGGGTCAAATGCCCGGAGAGCCGGGGTTGTGGTTGGAATTACGTTTAAAAAAACGGGGAGGGAGCGACGACCTGGCGCACAACAGTCTCAAAGCCCGTGTTCCTCACAAATAAACGCTGAAGTTATCTTGCGCAACCATTTTTCGACTTCAGGTGTGGGAAGGGAGAAAGGAAAAGGAAATAGCTGCGCCACAGGGGTGGGGGAGCAGGTGGACAAGTTTGACGTTGAAATGGAGAAATGGTATTTCCATGAAATGAAGCAGAAATGGATGGTGCGTGGTGATATTGATGGTTTTTTTGGTTTGTTCATTGATAATTTACTGCAGTTGTTATTGATTATGACATTGGTTCCACTGGTCTGCGGGATTGAGGTGGATTTTTTGATGGAACGCGTGATGCCGGCAGCGGCATTGTCTATTCTGGGAGGAAATTTGTTTTATGCCTGGCAGGCAAGGCGGTTGGCGGCTGCAACAGGACGCGCGGATGTGACAGCGCTTCCATACGGAATTAATACAGTAAGTCTGATTGCGTATATTTTTTTGATTATGGGGCCGATTTACCGGGAGACTGGCGATGCGAATCTGGCATGGAAAACGGGAGTGTTTGCGTGCCTGCTGAGTGCGGTGATGGAACTGGCAGGGGCATTTCTGGGAGATCCTCTACGCCGGCACACGCCGCGCGCGGCGTTACTGGCAAGTCTGGCGGGGATTGCGATTACGTTTATTTCGATGGGATTTGTGTTTCAGATTTTTGCTTCGCCTGCGGTGGGGCTGATCCCGATGTTATTGATTTTAGCGAGTTATGCGTCCCGGATAAAATTCCCGTTAGGGCTGCCCGGCGGATTGATCGCGGTGACGATTGGGGTCGCTATTGCCTGGGGGTTACGGTGGGCAGGAATGGGGTTGGAGGCGCCTGCTGTCTCGCATGTGGCTTTTGGGTTGTATTTGCCTGTACCCGTGGTGGGGGAGGTGGTGGGGTTTTTGCTGGAACCGACCGGATGGAAATACCTGGCAGTTATTTTTCCGATGGGGTTGTTTAATGTGATTGGATCTTTGCAGGCATTGGAGAGTGCCGATGCAGCGGGAGACCATTTCCCCACAAAACCTTCCCTGGCGGCAAATGCGGTGGGCTCTTTTGTGGCCGCAATGTTTGGAAGTATGTTTCCTACGACATTGTATATTGGTCATCCCGGCTGGAAGGCGATGGGCGCCCGCTCAGCGTATTCTTCTATTAACGGCGTGGTGATTACTCTCCTATGTTTCGCTGGCGCTATTTCTTCGATCTTGTTGGTGATCCCGATCGAAGCGACATTAGGGATTTTGTTGTGGCTCGGTGTGATTATTACGGCACAGGCGTTCCAGGAAGTTCCTCGCTCTCATGCGCTGGCGGTAGCGGTCGGACTTGTCCCTGCGCTGGGTGCCTGGGCACTTTTCCTGATCGAAACTTCTCTTCGCGTCGCTGGAACGAATTTGTTCCAAACGGCATCAAAGTTCGGAAATGACCTTTTTATTTACGGAGTGATCGCACTTAACCAGGGCTTCATTTTGTCCTCCATGATCCTGGCAGCCGTGATGGTCCATATTATTGAACGAAATTTCAAATCTGCCGGACTCTGGTTGTTATCCGCCTCCGTCCTTTCCTGCTTCGGCCTGATCCACGCATTCGAACTGACAGCATTAGGCGTGCAAAATAAATTCGGATTCCTCGCCGCTCCCGAATTCACAGCAGGTTACGCGCTCGCTGGTCTCGCGATGTTCGCACTCAAACGCTTCGCGTAAACTCATGCGGATTGAGGTGGTACGCTTGGAGGAAGTTTCACACAAAGGAAATTTATCAAAGTCCAGAATACCTTTTCCGTGTCTTTGCGACCTTGTAGGTTTCTAGCCATGAGCGTTATTCACAAATGCTCGGCAGGGCAAGGTAACTTATAAGAACTGGTATTCTTTACGTGGTGGCGGGTATTTGATGTGCTTGGACTGATTATGTTTTTCCTGTCATGACTGAGCTGATCAGCCATAGGGTATAGCAGAGATAAATCGACACAAGGGCTGCGCCTTCAAAGCGATTGATATGACCCCGGCGACCTCTGAATCCGTACCCGATCAGGAAAAGAGAGAGGGTCAGGGTTCCCATTACGAGCATGTCACGTGAGAGTGTTTCCGGTTCCATTGCAAAGGGGTGGATCAATCCTGCAATTCCGACAACGGCCAGTGTGTTGAACAGGTTTGATCCAAGCACATTTCCGAGAGCAATATCATGCTCACCCTTACGGGCGGCAATGACCGATGAAGCCAGCTCCGGCAAGGAGGTTCCGACAGCCACAATCGTCAAGCCGATGATCATGTCGCTGACTCCGAAAATCTGAGCAATTTCCACCGCTCCCCATACAAGGATGCGGGAGCTGGCAATGAGCAGCAGCAACCCGGCGACAAGCCAGAAAACAGCACGTTTGATCGGCATTTCTTTTTTGGCAGTTTCAGATTCAACCTCTTTGGCCAGCGTATCTGTTTTTTGCTGGAGGCCCTGCATGATGGTCCATACTATCAGACCGGCAAAGACCAGGAGCAAAATAATCGCATCCAAGCGTGACAGTTCGAGATCTGCGAGAAGGAACACCGTGAGAATCGTGACGAGTGTCAGGATGGGAAGCTCCTTGCGTAAAACCGTAGAATGCACCATAATCGGATTAATTAAAGCAGACACGCCGAGGATTAATGCGATATTGCAAATATTGGAGCCATACGCATTCCCAAGGGCAATTCCTGCATTTCCATCGATCGAAGCCAACATGGAAACCACCATTTCCGGTGCGGAAGTTCCGAATCCAATGATCACCATGCCAATCAACAACGGGGGCACGCGGAAATAGCGTGCCAGGGAAGCCGAACTTTCAACGAAACGGTCTGCACTCCACACGAGGAGTATCAGTCCGGTTATTAGAGCCACAATCGGGAGTATCATAAGAGCAACCCCTCTGCAAGTTGTCCTAAAAAACACCCTTGTGCGTTAGAAAACTGATCAGATGAAAATGGGACAGCGGATGAAGTCATAATGAAACCTGGAACACGTGGGATGTATCAGCGCTTTTAATAAAGCTGATAATCGTCTTTTAGAAAAGATCATAATAATGGTTGTGTGATAGAGGGCTGATCTGTCAAGAATATTGCTTTTGAGGAAAGGTTCCGGCTATTGAAGAAATTAAAGGAATTTTAAAGCAGTAAAAAAGACACATCTGATGAGCACCAATTGTAAATGTGAATGCCTCGCCGAAATTGATCTTTTCCTGCTCCGACACTGCTGATGTAGGGGCAGTAGCAGATCAGGCTGCCCGTAAATTGATTCGCGATGGAGTCGCAAAATGTTTTGCCTTGATCCGCATCGGATTTGCACTGGGTAAGCATTCAGTAAAGCCGGACAAAAGAACCATGTCATTGCTTCAGGCTTTCTCTATTCCGCAGGACGAACGATTGCCTATGTGCTTCTGGGTCTCGTCATCACGGCCGGAATGCTCGGGAGTGCAGAAGCGTCCTGCTTCCTGCAGAAATACATGAACGAAGCCTTCGGGCCGATTCTGATCATCCGGGGTCTCGTGCTCCTTGGCTGGATCGGGGCCGGTGCATCTCTACACATCAGCGCAGAAAAGCTTCAGGAAAAGGCAAAAAAGGTGGGTTGCTATGGGCTGTTTGTTTAATTTTCGCTAAAATCCACAAATGAATTTGACCGGGGGGCTTTTTTTTACATATATTACATAGATACTTGGCTAAGTATGTAAATAAAAGAGATTATACATGAACAAATTGACAGCAATTTTCAAGGCACTGTCCGACCGAAACCGGCTTCGGATCGTAGCTGCGCTTTTGAAGCAGGACGAGTTGTGCGCCTGCCAGCTGACCGAGCTGATTCAGGTAACCGGAGCGACAGCTTCACGTCACATGGGAGTGCTGATTTCATCCGGTTTGGTGGATAGCCGCAAAGATGGGCGCTGGGTCTATTACCGGCTTTGTCGGAAGCAAACGGATTTAGGCATTCTGATCGACTGGGTTGAGTCTCAACTCAGCAACGATCCGGATGCCATATCGGATGCGACGACCCTCACGGATATCACATCGTGTGAGCCGGAGGATTTGTGTAGAAAACAACGTGGCGATGTGTGTTGACGAAAAAATAAAACAACCAATCCAGGAGACAAATTATGAGCGAAAAACGGAACGTACTGTTCCTGTGCACCGGGAACTCATGTCGCAGTCAGATGGCTGAAGGCTGGACACGTCACCTCAAGGGAGACGCTATCGAGGCGTATTCAGCCGGAATCGAAACGCACGGGCTCAACCCCAATGCCGTAAAGGTGATGGCGGAGGCCGGGGTGGATATTTCCGCACACAAATCTCAGCACATCGAAGAGTTCAAGGACGTAAAACTCGACGTGGTGATAACCGTATGCGGGCATGCCCACGAGACCTGTCCGTTCTTTCCGGGCCATGCCAAGGTTATCCATGTCGGCTTCGGTGATCCTCCAAAGATGGCTAAGGAGCTTGCAGAAAAGGGAGCGTCCGAAGAAGAGCAACTGGATTGCTATCGAAACGTTCGCGACGAGATCAAAGCCTTTGTCGAAACCCTGCCGGAAGCATTGAACAAGTAAAGGAGCCAAATCATGACCACGAAAAAAGATGAAAATCATATCCGGGAGCAGGTTCGAACCCGCTATTCGGAAATAGCCAAAGAGGAGGGTTCCTGCTGCGAATCGACTCCTTTGGGGAACCCTGAATTCTCAACCCGGCTTGGTTATTCAAACGATGAATTGTCAGCAGTTCCGGATGGAGCGAACATGGGGCTTGGTTGCGGCAATCCACAGGCAATAGCACAGATGAAGCCGGGAGAGGTTGTTGTTGACCTCGGGTGCGGAGGAGGTTTCGATTGTTTTCTTGCCGCAAAACAAGTTGGTGAGGCCGGGAAAGTGATCGGTGTCGACATGACTCCTGAAATGCTTGCAAAGGCAAGAGATAATGCCCGTAAAGGTGATTACACGAATGTGGAGTTCCGGCTGGGAGAAATCGAACACTTGCCGGTCGCCGATATCCTGAAAGAGAAAGGCACAGATGCTTTGCCGCTGATATGTGTGGATGACAAATTTGTCAAACGGGCGGTTATCAGTCCATGGATGTGCCCACAGGGCAATCAAACTGAATGGTTGAGGGATTTAATGAGAGATAAAGAAACCAAGGGAGTTAAAGTATGAAAAACGAAGTTTGTGCGGCGAATGACCGGCATATGACCAGCATCTTTGAAAAATACCTGACCGTATGGGTCGGGCTGTGTATTGTGGCCGGAATTCTTCTCGGAAAAATCGCGCCCGGGCTGGCGCGAACACTCGATGGCATGAGTATCAACTTCAATGGTGCGCCTGTCGTGTCCATTCCGATCGCCATATGCCTGTTCTTCATGATGTATCCCATCATGGTCAAGATCGATTTTGCCAGCGTGGTCAAGGCAGGTAAAAGTGGGAAACCCGTCTTCCTGACCCTGTTTATCAACTGGTGCGTCAAACCGTTCACCATGTATGCCATCGCCATGTTCTTCTTGGGATTCCTGCTGAAAGGAATGATTGGAACCGAAGCGTTGGATCTGGTAAAAATTCCTTTTGGACTCGACCTGCCTGTCGGAGCGGAACACGGTGCTGGAACAGTGGTTTTGCAGGACGGCGTAAAAATGCTTCAGATTCCTCTGTGGCGCAGCTATTTTGCCGGATGTATCTTGCTGGGTATTGCACCCTGTACCGCCATGGTGCTGGTCTGGGGGTATCTGTCCCGGGGAAATGACGCGCTGACTCTGGTCATGGTTGCCGTCAACTCCCTGACCATGCTGGTCCTCTACGGCGTTCTGGGCGGTTTTCTGCTGGGCGTAGGCAAATTGCCGGTTCCATGGCAGGCACTATTGCTGTCCGTGGTCATCTATGTGGCCTTGCCGCTGGTCGCCGGGTATTTCTCTCGAAAATGGATCATTGGGCACAAGGGCGAAACGTGGTTCAAAGAAAAGTTTCTTCATGTGCTAACGCCGGTAACCATCAGCGCATTGCTGTTGACACTGGTTCTGTTGTTCAGCTTCAAAGGTGAAACCATTCTGGCCAACCCGCTGACCATTTTGTGGATTTCAATCCCGCTTTTTCTTCAAACTGTCCTCATTTTCGCATTGGGCTATGGCGCGGCAAAAATCCTCAAACTGAACTACGAAGATGCTGCCCCGGCTGCCATGATCGGTGCCTCCAACCATTTTGAAGTGGCCATTGCCACCGCCGTCATGCTGTTCGGCCTTTCATCCGGTGCCGCTCTGGCGACCGTAGTCGGGGTATTGATCGAGGTCCCGGTAATGCTGATGCTGGTTGGTTTCTGCAAGAGAACAAGCGGTTGGTTCCATACTGAAAAGGCGTAACCATGAAAGAATGTTTTGGAACTATATTTTCCGACACTCGCCGACTCGAATACAACCGGGAATACCAAGGAAAGGTATTCTCGGTGATCGTTAACCACCAACCCATCGCCGTGAAATCGGAGACGATAAAATCAAATCAGGAAGCGTGGCAGAAGTGTTTTAACTGCGAGTGTTACCAATCCTGCTACGATTTTTCCATGGCGAAACTGCAGTTCAATGCGGCAGTAAAGTCGTCTTGCTGAGATTCCTGGTTGGTGTAAATTTCTATTGAAATCATAAACCGCCAGATAACCTCTCTGCCAGCTCCAGGACATCCACCGGCCAGAAGCATTTCGGGCGTGGGTGGTGTACTCGTGGATGTCCGGCCTCAGGGCGGCAGTTCTTCAGGGATTCGAGCCACTGGGCCGGGATAGCCTCCCGGCCAGACACAGCGCCTGACAACGCTCCACAAATGGCCGCGTTGGTGTCGGTATCGCCTCCGCGCATGATGGTGTCGACAACACCGGCCTCAAGGCTCGGGGCATGAAGCAGCTGATACAGGGCATTCTGAAAAGCGATCATTACCCAGCCCTGCTGGTGGACATAGTCCACTGGCGGCTCTTCAGCTGCCTTGTCAATGGTATCCAGCAAAGCGGGTTCAACGGGCATGTCTGCTGCCCACTGCCGGATGTGCTGGTATAGATCCTTACGGTCACAGCCGGATTGAATGGCGTGGGCAATCCCCATGGCAAACAGCGCGTTGGCCTGCTGGCAGATCAGGTTGGGATGTGTGAGTGCCGCATCCTGCATTGCCCATTCGGCCACCTGATTCAGTTCAAATCCGGCTCCGAAGATTCCGAGCGGGCTGATCCGCATCATGGCTCCGTTGGCCTGACTGTCTGGGTTTGGGTTACCACGCAGTCCGGCTGAAATGGTCATGCCGCAATCAAACGGATCTGAACTCAGCCAGTATTGATATTCCTTGCGTGCAGCCTCCGGATCATAACACCCGATTTTCACCAGCATCCGGGCCAGCAGCAGCGCCATTTCCGAATCATCCGTTGGCTGACCGGCTATGGTGTTCCATGTGCCACCATCGGCCAGTTTCCGCACGCCTGCCGGGTAGCTGCGGCGGATCTCCTCCGGTGACTGGAACTCGACCAGGCTGCCGAGGGCGTCTCCGGCGAGCTGGCCAAGGAGGCAACCCTGGGCACGATTAACCGGCATAAGACACCCCCAGAACCTGTAAAAGCTGTTCCCGGATTTCCTTTGCCGTCGCTCCGAGATCAACAGTGGCAAATCGAATTTCATGGTTCTGGATCATGACCGCCTCGTTAACCATATCGCCTACCGATGGGTGAAGGAGCAGACCCGAGGCTTTTTCGGCGAGAGGGTCACCATTACCTTCCTGAGACCTCAAATAGGCGTAAATCTGATAGATGTATCCGCTGCGCAGTGTTTCTTCCCGATACCAGCCTCGTGTCACAACGGAGTTGAACTTCGTGTCAATGACGATACGGCGTCCCGCGTCGGAGTGGTCGAGGATGATGTCGGTTCGCATAGAGGGGAGGATCTTATCTATGCCCAGACTCTTGCTTTCAATCTGCCAGTTAATTGTTTTGCCCGAATCGACGCGCCAGCCTCTTTTGGAAAGCACGACATCATAGAAACCGGCGATCCCTTTCTCGTAAAGCTTCCGAATCCAGGTAATTTCTCTATCTGGCAACGACAATTGCTTTGCGCCTGCGGCCTCTGTAGGCAGGGCGAGATTAAAGGCCAGATGGGCCGCAGCAACCATAGGCTGATCATCTGCATCGTGTCTTCCAAAGCGGTCGATGGAAACTTCGCCACGATTCGGACGTTCCCCGGTTACGCCCATGCGTCTTAAGCTTGCCGCCAACGACCGACATCGGTGTGCCAGCGTCCCCTGGAGAACGATTTTGGATATTTCCTCTAGGGCCGTCCGTACATAGCGGTTTCGGGCTGTATCGATGGTCAATTCATGGAATCGACAGGCAACCTTTCCACGATCCAGTAATCGATGCCTCTCTGTGTTCAGGAGGTCGATGCGCCCGCGCACGCGGCCAAGAACAGCCTCACGCGATTGGTAGTCATAACTCAAGTTGCGCTGAATACGACGCTCGACGCGACGGCAAAGCATCTCTGCGACCAGGTCAGGTATGTCATCAGGGTTATCCTCTACGGCGACCTTCGCCTTTTCGAGATCCCTGAACAAATCCGAAGCGTACAGCATGAGCAGCCAAAGGTTGCGCACCGGGATGCGGCCTATTCGGCCAATCCCTTCATGGGCGTCTGATATCAAGTTGGCCGCAGCAAGTGTCACGATCAGAATCCTTCCAGCAAGCGTTCTCTCACCTTCTGGGATTTCTCGAGCGCATCGAACCAATATTCATCGAGCAACGGACCGATCTCGGTATCAATCACCTGACGGAACCATTCCCGAGCATCACTGATGGGAATACCGAACGGCGGTGTGACATAGCTGTGCCCCACTCGGAACTGAGGCCCGAGACCGGTGTCGGCTGAAATCTCGCTGTTCAGGGCAATGAGACGCTTCTCAATTTCGACAAGGATTTCTGAATCAATACCGCACTGGGATTGAACCCAATCATGCCAAGGTTTGCCGAGCGTGGGTTCCAGATCGATGAAGGCAAAACGGCGACGCAACGCCAGATCTACCAAGGCGAGGGAGCGGTCTGCAATATTCATCGTACCGATGACATAGAGATTGTCCGGGATGAATACACGCTCGCCATCTGACCGTTTATAGGAAAGCTCCAGGGCCTCATTCGGCGTTCTCTTGTCGACCTCGAGGAGCGTTAGCATCTCGCCGAAAATCTGTGCGGGATTCCCGCGATTGATCTCTTCAATGACGACGACATGTCTTGCCGTTGGATCTTTTGCGGCGGCCTTCATCATCTCCACAAAAGGCCCATCCACCAGCGTGAGCTTTCCGTCTCCCACCGGCCGCCATCCACGAATGAAATCCTCGTAGGAAAGGTTCGGATGAAACTGCACCGCTCGGACTTTACTGTCGTCGCGTTGCCCCATCAAAGCGAAAGCCAATCGCTTGGCCAGCCAGGTCTTTCCTGTGCCCGGCGGCCCCTGGAGGATCAGGTTTTTCTTGGTCCGAAGGCGCTCGAGAATCTTTTCGAGTTTTTCACGGGCGATAAAACATCCATCCGTCAGAATGTCATCGACGGAGTACGGTTCGATGGGTGCAGCCGTGACCTCTGCCTCGGATGTGGCATCCGCTTCGTCATCCTGTGCATCAGGATCTGTGGCATTCGGGTAGGGGGATGTCCCACTATCCTTGAAAAGCCAGGCGGCAAGTGACAGCTCCGGAAATGAGTGGACGGGATACGCATCCTCCTGGAAACGAGCCTCAAGGGTGTCCAGCACCGTCAGATAATCAGTGGCGTTGCAGCGGTCTTTGGGGCTGTTCATGCCAATCTGAATGTTGAGCTTCTTGCTGATGTAACGCTGGGACTGACCATCAAGGGTCGGGAAATTCCAGGGACGAATCCAGTACAGCCCCATGGTAAGGTTCCACCCCACATTATAGCGCTGCGTCGCGTTGTCGTAGGCTGAGACAAATGCCGACCGTGCCTCCGCGTCATCCGATTCCGCAAAAGCAATCGCCTGGACGAAAACTTCCCAGAGGGTTTCGATGTCATCTGGTTGGCGTTTGTTGTCGAACCCGAAAAACCATGACTTCTGATTGTTGAGAATGGGAATTCCTTCAAACGAGTCTGGAACAGGCTCGGACACTCCAAGCAGATTGGCAAGTTCGCTCGCAATAGCTTTGCGATTTGCATCGGTAATCCTCCGGTTGAATATGCCCATAGCCGTAAATGGGCAGATGTCCTTCAGGGGGCCAGAGGTACCATCCGCGAATTGATCCTGCAGGTTGGAGAGGCCATCCACCTTCGAGGCAATAACGTGGATTCCGGCAATCAGCTCATCTCGCCGATTCCGAAAGGTAAGGAGTTTCTCTGCTACAGCCTCGTAAAAGCGGGTCCAGTTGAAACGGCGCTTGTCGATAGCGCTATCACCGAAGCGTTCACGCCAGTAAGGGGCATTGCGGAATCGGTTAATGTCTTGCGCCTTTTCCTCGAAAGTGAAGCCGATCAAAGCATCTGTGGTCCAGTCGCCAGGCAAGACCCGCCAGACCGTGCTTCGATTGGTGTAGAAGTACCACTCACGCGGAGGATCGAAAGGTTTCCAGTCAACCTTCAAGGTGCGGCCGTCGCCGAGATTCTCTTTTACCGTGCCAATGGCTTTGATCGCCATGACGGAAACGGTTTGGCCTCGGTTATCAAATGGGAGATCGTGCTTCCGCGTATAGGACGACTTGATCGCAATGCGGTCACCCACCTGGATGGACTTCACTGCGTCGAGATATTTGTCCTGATACCCATTTTCCCAAATGCCTTCCTGCAGAAAGCGGGGGGTCTGATCGTCTGTTCCGCCGTATGTGGCTCCGACAAACCAACAGGCTCGGGCTCCGGCCCCTTCAGGTTTTGAATTCATATCCAGGTTTCCATTATTATTTTCCTTCCCCGGTTAACAGAGCGTCCTCATCAATCTCGAACAAATCCGGTGTGGAGCGGTGGACGCCGATGCCGTGTTCCATCAACAGCATCACGAGTTGTTCACCGTTCATAAGGGCGATGGGAGTCTTGTCGAGATCTTTTGCGGCTTGCTCAAAATCACGGATGCGAGCGGCATTCTTGCCGACATTCGGTTCCTGGCGGCAAAGCACGGCGCGGCCAAGATTTTCAATGGTGTGTTCCTTGCCATGATGGAAGATGGCAACATCCACTTTTTTGCGCCCACCGATGGAGAAATCCGGCTCCATGTCCTCTGGCGAGAATCCGTATTCATGGATCAGGGCGCGAACAATCCTCTGGCGCACCAGCTCTTTCTTCGTTTCCTTGACCTGTTTGCCGGAAACGTAGTCGAGCGTATATCCCGCCGGGATGGTGTTCTCGGCCTGCTTATTCTTCTTTTTGCTCATATAAAAACTCCGTTCACCGAGGCTGAGGTCATTTCTGGTCGCCCTCGCCGAAATCTTGGGTTGTGTGTTTCTGTTGCTCTATCCATGCGTCGATGTCTTTTCGGGAAAATCGCCACTGGCCTCGGACCTTGAAAGCAGGTAGTTCCCCGGCCTGGGCCATGGAGTAGACCGTCTTTTCGCCGACCTTAAGTAAGGCGCGACGTCTTTTAATTTCAGAACCTCTTCATTGCTCATGTCGCCTCTCCTGCAGGGCTGTTGGCCGTCAGGGCACAGTGCCAGAACAGGGGTAAGTTACCTGCCTCTGAGTAAAAATCAACCAGAATATACCAAATTACGCCAAAGAATGCCAGAAGAATTTTGTGTTGCAAAACACTAAACAGCGAGGTATATTAGACGCTATGAAAAACTTTGGTGAAACACTCCGCGACCTTCGGGTTGCTCAAGACCTCGGCCTGCGCGAGACGGCGACCAAGGTAGGCATTTCCCCTGCCTATCTGAGCCGCATCGAACGTGGCAAGGAGCGTCCGCCAAGGCCAGAGGTGATAAAGGAACTGGCCAAGGTACTGGCGGCCGATCCCGACGTACTGTTCCGTTTGTCCTCGTCCACGGACCCGGAAGTCGTCGACTACCTTCATGACCAACCCGAGGTCATGAATTTGCTCCGCTACATAAAGGAAGCCAACTTTACCGAGGATGAGATCAAGAGCCTCATCCAGGCAGCCGAAAGCATCAAGGCCAACACTCATTAGCCCCGCCACTCCCGGTCAATTCGTTCCCCATTTGTAACCCGAGCCATTCTGTAAATCCACACTGCAATTGAAGCGTTCCGGCATCCAGCGGCCACCATCACCCGCTGGTACATGCTGTGCCCGCCGGGCCGAAAGCCTTCCAGCCGGTCGATGGGCGGTAGATCGCGCTGAGGATCGGTGAAGGTCACCAGTTCCCCATGGATCAGATCCCAGTCGCTCGATTGTTGATTGTTGATTGCGGAATGCGGATTGTTGATTGGGGATTGCTGATTGGGGATTGCTGATTGGGGATTGCTGATTGGGGATTGTTGATTGGGGATTGCTGATTGGGGATTGCTGATTGGGGATTGCTGATTGAGGATTGTTGATTGGGGATTGCTGATTGGGGATTGTGGGATTGTGGGATTGTGGGATTCAGGCATTTTTCACTCCTATTTTGGTGGTTTCTTTAAATCCGAAGTCGTAAATCCGACCTCCGCAATCTATTTTGCCTCCATGAATACTGAAGATTTCAAAAACAGAACAAAGGCTTTTGCCTTGAGGGTTGTTCGACTGACGGAAGCTTTGCCGAAGAATCAGACGGCAAATGTGATTGGAAAGCAGCTGCTCAGATGCGGAACGTCTGTTGGTGCCAACTACCGCGCTGCCTGCCGCGCTCGCTCCAATCCCGAATTTATTGCCAAAATGGGCATTGTTGAGGAGGAGTGCGCCGAAAGTATGTACTGGATGGAACTCATTGTTGAAGCCGGGCTGATGGAAGAGAAATTGATTATCGATTTGAAAAAAGAAGCAAACGAGATCCTCTCCATGGTCGTGGCTTCCATCAAGACGGCGCGTTCTCGCAAATAATCCGAATTCCGCAATCATAAATCCGCCTTCCGTCGTTCCTGACAGACAAATTTGAAGGGATGGCTCTGCCACTCCTTGAGGTTTTCATGGCGGATGGTCAGCATGGTCATGGGCGGCACCTCCAGCTCGCGCCAGCCCTTCTCGTTGTCCACGGCAAAGTCAATAAAGGCGTCGTCCGAGGCGTAGAGCACCACCCGGTGCTGGCGGTGGATGCGCAGGCAGAGCGGCTTGTTGCCCTTGAGCACGGTGATGGTGCCGGGGTCGAGCCGTGAGGCCAGCACGGCGCTCATCTGACCGCGACAGAGGGCAAGCGCCTTCTTCAGGCCCTCCTGGTCGATGGGGGCTTCGGGCGCGAAGCGGTCGGCCAGACGGAAGATCCGCTCGCTGTCCACCTCGGCGTAGCGCGGCAGCCTGAGACGGCGGAACAGATAATCGGCGTTGTAGATGGTGCCGTTGTGGGTGCCGATGACGATCCTGGGCCGGATGGGAGGGTGGTTGCGGTTGTTGAACTCGTCACCCCGGAGAATGACCCCGGAGAGACGGGTTGTCTTTTTTCAATTGGTGGAGGCGAGGGGAGTTGAACCCCTGTCCTTGAAATCATCCCTCAGAACTTCTACATGTTTATTCGATTTTTTAATTTAGGAGAGCCAGCCTGAATCGACACAGTTTGGAACTCCGAGCATCCACGTAATATCTCGTTACCCCACGCGGTTGCACCGAGGATAACCAGCCTGCTGCTTGCACCCGGACGCGTAGCAGGCGTTCGCGAACGGATGTCACAGTCAATTAAGCTGCGAGTGCGAGATCTTGTGTATCTGCATTTAGTTTGTTTGATCCGATTATTAACGAGGCCAACGAATCATCCTCGACATGCGGCCCTGACTTCAAACTTCCAGTCGAAACCAGTACGCCCCCTTATTTTTTCAATATGCAACAGAAACGGGGAGATGTCAAGTGGGAGTGACGGGTGGGTTGGGGGAATGGAGGATATTGTAGAGGATATGAGCGAGCTCTTTCCATTCGATGGGTTTGAGGAGGAGTTCGCGGACACCGGCAAGGCGGATTTCTTCGGAGGATTGGGTGTCGGTATAACCGGTGAGCATGATAATCGGGAGGTCGGGGCGGATGGCGAGCAGTTTGCGGGCGAGATCGATCCCGGAGAGGTTGGGCATCATGCGATCAGTCACGACGGCGTCGAAGCGGTGAGGGTTCTGCATAAAGTCGCGAAGGGCTTCGGTGCTGTCGGTATGGCAAACAGAATGATAGCCGAGACGCTCGAGGCTTTTTTGTCCGAGTGTTACCAGAATCGATTCATCATCCACGAAGAGGATGCGTTCGCCATTTCCTGTGGGGAGGGTTGTGGGGGTGAAAGGGGGTGGGAGAGAAACTTCTGACTGCGCGATGGGGAGGAGCACAGAGAAAGTGGAACCTTTCTGGAGTTCGGATTCCACGAGGACCGTGCCGTGGTGTTCGCGGATAATCCCGAGCACCACCGAGAGGCCGAGTCCGGTCCCTTTTCCTTGAGGTTTTGTCGTGAAAAATGGATCGAAAATGCGATCGAGATTTTCGGTAGGGATTCCGTCGCCGGTGTCCTGGATATCGACGCGGAGGTAAGTTCCGGGGATCAGATTATGGAGTTGCTGGATGGGGGAGTGCGGTTCAATGATCTCCTGCGAGAGAGAAATCGTGAGCGTGCCGCCATTGTCCTGCATCGCCTGGCATGCGTTGGTTGCGAGGTTCATCAACACCTGGTGGATCTGGCTGGGGTCTGCCATGATCGGCGGGATTTTTGGGACGATTTTTTCCACCAGCAGGATATTTGCCGGGACCGTTGCCTGGAGGAGTTTGATCATTTCGCCCACGAGACTATCGAGATGGACCGCGGAGCGGATGGAATCATTGCGACGGCTAAACGTCAGGATCTGGTGGACCAGATCTTTCGCGCGATTGGAAGCGCTGAGGATGTGATCGAGATCGGAATCGGTACAGGGGCTGCGTTTTGGGTTGTCGCGTGCGAGAGAAGCGAAGCCGATAATCGCGGTCAGGATATTATTGAAATCGTGTGCGATCCCGCCGGCGAGCGTCCCGATGGCTTCCATTTTTTGTGCCTGACGAAGCTGGCGTTCGAGAGACAATTTTTCCTCTTCCGCATTTTTTTGATCAGTAATGTCCTGGATCAAGCCAAGCGCGCGATGGGGGGAGTCCGGATTCACGCGAAGCTGGGCGTGGATCCAGCGGATATCGCCATTTGGGTGTACCAGGCGATGACTGACATCCAGCGGTGCTGATTTTTCGATCGTTTTGCTGATCGCATTGATAATGCGTGGGCGATCGACCGGGTGGACGAGTTGGTAAAACTGGTCGAGATTGCCACGGAACTCATGGGGTGGAATCCCGAAAATATGATAGGTTTCGCGCGAGCAATGGATGCGTGGAACGGGTTCATCGAGGTCAATCGTCCAGCTTCCGACATGCCCGACTGCCTGGGATTCTTCGAGAAACTTCTGACTCTCCCGGAGGGCAGCCTGCGCTTCCCGGAGTTGGGACGTTTCTACTTCGAGAGAAATCATGGATGCCATCATTGCGGCAAAATTGATTTCTTCCGGCGTCCAGACGCGTGCGGTGTGGGATTCGTGAGAAACCACGCCGATCCATTTCCCATTCAAGCGGATGGCAACATCCAGCAAAGAGAGTGTTGGTTTATCGGCAAAATGGGTCAGCGCAAAATCGCGAGTTCGGATATCCTGAAAGGCATCGGTTACATCGATAATTTTATTTTCGCGAAGTGCGCGAGAATAAGCGGGGAAATTATGGAGCGAGAGCATTTCTGCCGAACTGTGTGTACGGGTCGTACGATTAAAACGGTCCACCAGAAGCATTTCGCCCGTTCCCTCCATCAGGCGGTAAATCGAAACCGTATCGACATCGAGAGAATCCAGATCGGTTTCGGTGATATGATGGAGAGCGGCTTCGAAAGTCGTTGCCGGGTTTTGGGCGAGGCTCAGGAGTGCGCGTTGATGGACCTGGGAACGGTTCAGGCGAGAGCGGTGTTTTTCTTCTGCCAGCGTGCGGTCGGTGATATCGCGCAGCACCAGCGTGAAGAGGGCAGCTTCATCTGCCTCGCTGTAGGCCAGGGACGCTTCCACCGGGAATTCCATCTGGTTTTTTCGGAGTCCACGGAGGGGGACATGAAAACGTTTGTGACGGATTCCGCTTCGGTCAGGGGCAGAAAGCTGGCAAATGGTCAAAAAGGAACGGAGCTGGTCATGCCACGCTGCAGGAAAGAGCTGAGTCAACGATTGTCCGATCATTTCTTTACTGGGAAACTGAAACATCTCTTCTGCCGCTTCATTAAACAGAATCACATTCAGGTTTTGATCGGCCGTGATAATCGCATCCATCGCGGAGGCAATAATTGTGGAGAGGCGTTTTTCGCTGGTTGCGAGTGCATTACGGGCATGGCGGCGTTCCTGACGCGAGCGGGCATCGCGGAGTTCGCGTTCGATCACCGAAGGGAGCACCGTGAGGTGCTGTTTCAGAATATAATCGTGTGCGCCCAGACGGATGGTTTCCAGTGGTTCCTCGGGGGAGGCCGGGTGAGAAATGACCACAAACGGGAGGTCAGGAAAATGTTTCAGTGCATACGAAAGAATATGCTGATACGCCGGGTTTTCAGGATGCCAGTCTGAAAGGATCAGTGTAGATTGTTGGGAATCAAGAGCTTCCTGTAGCGCTTCCGGTGTTGCTACGTGCGAAATCGTGCATGGGATATCAGAAGATGCGAGCAAATGCGCAACCGTCTCGTGATCCTGGGTATTGGATTCAAGATGGAGGATAGTAACGGTATCTGATATGCTCATAGAAGCCTGGGTGAATCATTTTTTCGCCCCTGCCAGCTACGTAGAACGGCAGGGGATGAAAAATGAGAAACGAACCAACGATAATCAAGTATAATTTCTATTCATCATAAAAAGCGAAGAGGTTCATCCCCCTTAAATGAAGCGCTGTCCTGCAGTCGCATTTTAATTTAAATATGGACTGCGTGCCCGAAAGCATCGCCCGTGGCTTCGTGAATAGCTTCGCTGAGCGTCGGATGGGCATGAATCATGTGGGAAATATCTTCATGCGTCGCTTCGAGCGAAATTGCCAGCCCGAGTTCTGCGATCAATTCGGTTGCTTCTGCGCCAATAATATGTGCGCCGATCACTTCGCCATGCGGTTTATTGAAGAGGATTTTAACAAACCCTTCGGATTCTGCGACGGCCAGGGCTTTTCCACTCGCCTGGAACGGGAATTTTCCGACATTGAAATCGAGGCCCTGTTTTTTGGCTTCCTGCTCGGTCAGTCCGATGCTTGCCACCTGTGGCTGGCAGTACGTGCAGCCCGGGAACACGCTGGAGCGAGCCGGAGTGGAATGTTCGAACATCCCATTGACCGCCTGAGTCGCTTCCCAGGAGGCCACATGCGCGAGCCAGGGAGGTCCAATAATATCGCCTGCGGCATAAACGCCCGGGATACTCGTTTCGTAACGGTCATTGACCTGGATGTACCCGCGATCTGTCAGCGTCGGCTGGACACCACCCGGGAGCAGCGGAGAAACCCCGATGGCAATCAAGGCCGTAGAAGCTTTCAGCGTCTCAGACTTTTCTCCTTCCACTTCGAGCGTCACTCCGGAAGCGTCGGCAGCCGTTTTGACCACTTTTGTTCCGGTTAAAATTTTGATCCCCTGACGGGTGAGGGATTTTTTGAGAGCTTCAGAAACTTCCTGATCTTCGACCGGGAGGATATGGGGCATCATTTCCACCAGTGTCACTTTCGTACCGAAAGCATTATAGAAATAAGCGAATTCGACCCCGATTGCGCCTGCGCCGATAATGATCATGCTTTCCGGCTGTTTTTCGAGAGTCATTGCCTGGCGGCTGCCGATTACGGTGGATCCATTGATCGGGAACCCGGGCATTTCGCGAGTTACCACCCCTGTCGAGAGCAGGATGCGGGGAGCATTGAGTGTGGACTCTTTACCGTCCGGTGTTTTGACGATCACCGCGCCGGGGCCTTTGAGGCTGGCTTCGCCGGGGATATAGTCGATTTTATTTTTTTTGAAAAGAAATTCGATTCCGCCGGCGAGTCGATCTGCCACCTGGCGGGAGCGTCCGATAATTTTATCCCAATTATACGAGAGGTTATCGAATTCGAAGCCGAAGGCAGAGCCTTTTTTCTTCATGATCTGATAGAGTTCGGCATTACGCAGCAGGGCTTTAGTGGGAATACAGCCCCAATTCAGACAGGTACCGCCAGCGCGCTCTTTTTCGATACAAGCGACCTTTTTTCCAAGTTGAGCAGCGCGAATGGCACCCACATATCCTGCAGGGCCGCCTCCAATAACAATTAAATCATAGCTCATGAATAGACTCCAATGGTTTGGGTTTAGGGATGTTTTGGAAGGGATTAAATCAGCAACAAGGCCGGGGTTTCGATCAATTTACGGAAGGCTGCCAGGTATTCCGCACCGACTGCACCATCGACCACTCGGTGGTCGCAGCTCAGGCTGACCTGCATTCTCTGGCCTACCACAATTTCATCCTTTTCGTTGACAATAGGTTTTTTGGTCACTGCACCGATCGCAAGGATGATCGACTGGGGCGGGTTGATAATCGCATAAAAGGAATCGATGCCGTAAGCGCCGAGGTTGGAAACGGTGAGGGTTCCGCCCTGGTATTCTTCCGGTTTGAGGCGTTTGGAGCGTGCGCGACCGGCGAGGTCTTTCACGGTGCTGCTGATTTCGCCTAATGGTAACACATGTGCATTGCGAAGCACGGGGGTCACCAGGCCATCTTCGACCGCCACCGCAACGGCCAGGTTTACACTGCCAAATTCCTGGACCGCATCGCCGGCAAAGGAAGCGTTGACCTTCGGGACCTGGCGGGCTGCCAGCGCAGCAGCGCGCAGGACAAAATCGTTGACTGTCACCTTATCCAGGCCGAACTCGGCGCCATTGGCTTTTACTTCTGCACGGAGTTTCATCAGCGGAGCGGCATCGACTTCGATATTCAGGTAAAAATGCGGGATAGTCGTTTTTGATTCCAGAAGGCGATCTGCGATTACGCGGCGCATTCCGGAAAGCGGGACCTTGCGCACTTCGCCGGCCGAGAGTCCGGGCTGGGTGGGTGCGGAGGCTGCTGGAGCAGGTTTGGAAGAGGACGCTGCGGGCGCAGCAGGTTGTGCGTTTTCGACATCTTTAGCAATCACACGTCCGCCGGGGCCGGAACCTTGCAGAGAAGAAAGGGAAATGCCTTTTTCTGCTGCCAGTCTGCGTGCAAGCGGAGATGCTTTCACACGTTCGTCAGAAGAATCGGAAGCTTCTTCCTCTGCAGAAACGGGCGCTTTATCGGCTTTTTTGGAGGATTTGTCGGATTTGGTGTCGGCCTTGGTATCCGATTGGGTTTTTGCATCCGAAGTGTTGGTTTTTTTCTTATCAGCCTTATCGGAAGACGCCTTGGATTTCGTGTCTTTGGAATCTTTTTTCGATTCAGCGGGTTTTGCGTCGGCGCTGTCTGAGCCATCGCCATCGAGTTCGAGGATAGCGGTACCGACATTTACCTTATCGCCTTCTCCGACCAGGAGTTTCGTGATCGTGCCATCTTCGAAAACTTCCATTTCCATCACCGACTTATCGGTTTCGATTTCGGCGATCACATCGCCCATTTCTACGGTGTCTCCCTCTTTTTTGAGCCAGCGGAGGAGGGTTCCTTCCTCCATGGTATCACTCAGTTTGGGCATTTCGATTTTAATAGACATAGTAAGAAAATGGGTTGGAATGAGTTTATATTAACAAATAGAAAGGACGGTTTCGATGATCTGTTCCGGATAAGGCAATTGCTTTTGTTCCAGAGGTGGGCTGTAAATCGCAGGAGCATCCACTGAGGCAATGCGTTTTACCGGAGCATCGAGGTCGTCGAATGCTTTATCCTGAATCGTGGAAACGATTTGTGCTCCTACGCCGCAGAAGGGTTTGTTTTCCTCCACGACCACGGCGCGATGGGTTTTGCGGACGGAGTTCAGGAACGTTTCTTCATCCAGCGGGCGGATGGAGCGGAGATCGACTACTTCGGCGTGGATTTTATATTCTTCTGCCAGAATTTCTGCTGCTTTGAGAGAGGTGAGTACTGCGCGTCCGTGCGCGATAATCGTTACATCATTGCCGGGCAGTTTAATATCTGCTTTTCCCATCGGGATCAGATATTCTTCTTCTGGCACTTCCCAGGTCTGGCCATAGAGCAGCGTGTTTTCCATGAACATCACCGGGTCATTATCGCGGATTGCCGTTTTCAGGAGGCCTTTGGCATCATACGCGTTGGAAGGGGTCACCACTTTGAGCCCGGGCACGTTTGCCAGTAAATTTTCCGGCGTATGGGAGTGGGTCGCGCCCACGTTTGTACCCCCATTCGCAGGACCGCGGATCACGAGCGGGACATTGATCAGCCCCCCGGACATATAGCGGACGCAGCCTGCATTGTTCACAATCTGGTCGTATGCGACATAAGCGAAACTCCAGAACATCAGTTCCACCACCGGACGGAGCCCCAGCATCGAAGCTCCAACGGCCATTCCGATGAAGCCTGCTTCACTGATCGGAGTATCCACCACGCGGTCGCTTCCAAAGCGTTTCCAGAGACCTTCGGTCACTTTATAGGCACCATTATATTCTGCCACTTCTTCTCCGATCAGAACCACGTTTTCGTCACGCTGGATTTCCTCGGCCAGGGCGTCATTGAGAGCTTTGCGATAAGTTATTAGAGGCATGGTTTATAATTTATAAAAAACAAAAATTAATCGTTAAAAAAATGGCGTCCGGATTTGCCGGATTCGGTATTGTGATCGACCTCATAATAAACGTCGCTCATAATATCTGCTTCGTTCGGATAAGGGCTGTCATTGGCAAATTCGGCAGCCGCAGCGGCTTCGAGTTTGGCGTTCTGGTCGATTTCTTTTACGTCTTCTTCGGTGATGATACCTTCTTCGATAAGCGTCTTGTGGAAGAGACGGAGAGGGTCGTGGTTTTGTTTGTAGTCCTCGATTTCTTCGGGTAAGCGGTATTTTTTGGTATTCGCATCTGCGACGGAGTGTCCGTAATAGCGATACGTATGGATTTCGAGAACCGTCGGGCGGGATTCCTGGTGCGCACGATCAATTGCGATCTGGGTTTTTGCGCGGATTTCGTAAATGTCTTCGCCATTGATCGTATCCCATTCGATACCGTACCCTTCGGCGCGTTTTGCGAGCGATTCCTGATACGCACTGGAACGCGCCAGGCTGGTTCCCATCGAATACCCGTTGTTTTCGATGATATAAATGACGGGAAGGCTCCAGAGTCCGGCCAGGTTCAGTGATTCGTGATAGACGCCCTGGTTGACGGCGCCATCTCCAAGATAAGTGAGGCAGGAACCTTTGATTTTGCGGTATTTCAGCGCATAAGCAATCCCCAGCCCGAGAGGCGTCTGCCCCGCAACAATCCCGTGTCCGCCCCAGTAGTTTTTATCAGGAGCAAAAAAGTGCATCGAACCGCCTTTTCCTTTCGAACAGCCGGTTGCTTTTCCAAAAAGTTCCGCCATGCATTCGTTCATCGACATCCCGACTGCGAGCGCGTGCCCGTGGTCGCGGTATGCAGTGATCACATGATCGTTTTCTTTCAGAAGCGAGCAGGTTGCAACCGCTACAGATTCCTGCCCGGTGTACAGGTGGAGGAATCCGCCCATTTTCCCACTGTTATAATATTTCAGAGCAGTCTGCTCAAACCGGCGGATACGGTACATATCCTGCAGGAATTTGATCTTTTCTTCAGGAGAAAGGGATGCGTTGATTTTTTCTGCGGCAAAATTAGTAGAATCAAGAACAGTGGCCATGATGGATTCAGGACAGTGGTTTATGAGATGGAATGATTTTTTGAGCGTCCTGGAGTGCAGCGGAGGAATTCTGGCGGTTTGTAAGCTGCAGGGTTGCCAGGAAGAGAGCGGTAAAGAAAAGGTCGCCTACGAGCGCGTTACGGAAAAACATCCAGGATGGGACGTATCCGGGAACTCCCACGGTGATAGCCTGGACCCAGCCGGCCAGAGATTTTGCATACGCAGGTTCCAGAAGCCAGGAAAAGGAGTTTGTTATCAGATAAAAACCCAGTGAACAAAGCGTGACGCCTGCCAGTGAACGGAACCAGCCCTGTGGGGTGGCTTTCAAGGAACCAAAATGACCGGCCGCCAGTACGATTCCCCCTAAAGCAAGGTAACGAACCAGCATCGTGACGATATCCGCGGACATCGGGTACACAAAATACAGCAGAATATCACTGAAAAACAGGGCACCTAATGGAACCAGCCAGCGTGCAGGTCCCCGGAAAAGCATCGCTCCACAAAAGGCAATTGCTACCAGTGGAGTGAAATTTGCCCAGGTTCCTGTAAATGCGGATCCCGACAGTGCTAAAGCCAGTCGATAAAATACCGCGGCGAGTAATAAAATGATTCCTGCTGCCATAGTCTTATTAAGTTAGGTTGAAATGGGTATGTTTGGCAATCCGATTTAGCATAGAATACATAGAATGCCGGATTTAATCCTCAAATGTCCTGAATATCCCAAATGCCCCCCAATGTATTGGATGTTTTTTAATCACGAAGTCAGGTCTCCAAATCAACCAGATTACGATTTTTTGTTTTTATTAAAAAAAGATCAATTTTTCAATGTTTCACCAGGAGGTGATGACCCGCTGGTGCTCGTTATCGATGCGAATGGGACAGGAAAAACAATCGATTTCGAGTTTTGTCGGGTTCAGATCGTTGAGAATATCGCGTAATTCGCTCTCAAATGCAAGAGCGGCTTCTCGGGTTTGCCAGAGAAAAATGCCTTCTATGGCGCTTTCCGGGTAACGGGAGGTGCCTAGAAACTCAATCAGATCGGGGATTTGCGGGAACGGAGCAGATAATTGCGCAAGCAATTCAAACAGTTCTTCTTCCAGGACAGGTTCCGGTAGTTCGAGTAAAAATTTCTGGATAAACATGAAACGAAAATGGGGTTAATATTTGAGTCCGGTGTCACACAGGATGGTGACAACCGTGTGTGTACTTTCTGCCACCGGAAGTTGGCCGGATTCAAGGAGTTTGATGGAGGCACAGACGTTGGCAGCGGAGGAAAACCCGAGATACAGGCCTTCTTCCTGGGCCAGCCGTTTGCGGAAAAGGGTCGCTTCTTCCGAACTGACAGTCAAAAAGGTATCGACAACGGTTGGATCCCAATGTGGCAGCGGGATGCCATACCCCATGCCTTGCATCAGGTGTCGTGGAGAAACGACCGGATTGCCGGCCAGGATGTCTGCCCCTTCAGGCTCTACTACCGCACAAAAAATGTTTTTATTTTGGGATTTGAGGTACTGAGAGGTCCCAATAAATGTTCCTCCGGTGCCTGCACCGGCGACAAAGGCGGTGACTCCGCCCTCGGTGTCACGGAAAATTTCAGGGCCGGTGGTATGGATATGCGCGCTGACACACCCCGGGTTCTGGAACTGGTTGACATAATAGGCATTGGTTTCGGCGGCAATCCGTTTGGCTTCTTCCACTGCTGCCGCGATGTCCTGACCGGTGACGGAATTGGGTTTGCCGTTGACCTGAGGGGTCAGGACGACTTTTGCGCCAAAGCCTTCCAGCATTTGAACCCGCGCAGGGCTGTTGCCTGCAGACATGACCGCGGTGAATGGGTGTCCGAGAAGATTGCAAACGACCGCAAGCCCGGCGCCGGTGTTGCCACTGGTCATTTCCACAACCGGTTGCCCGGGTGCAAGCAGGTTGGATTTTCGTGCGTTTTGAATAACTTCCAGTGCGACCCGGTCTTTGACGCTGGCCCCGGGCTGGATAAACTCCGCCTTGCCCAGAATGCGTCCGGGCCCCTGGTAAATACGAGAAAGCTCTATCAAAGGCGTGTTGCCAATCAGATCCAGCGAAGAAGAGAATACCGGTGATGAATGAGATGCATTTTTCACTATTTAACTTAACCACACATTTCTCATAATCCACAGAAAAATTTGGAGTGCGGCGGTTTCCTGGGAGCGCCGCCGTCCCCGTCGGCCAATGAAGCTACCGCTGGATCGCATAAGCGCTCCCTCGCTCATTGCATTATGCATTTCTCTACCCTCTTTAGTTTAGAAGAGGAAAGCATTTGCAAATAAAACAGGAGAATCAAGCCGTAAACAAACGCCGATCTGGGCCAGTGTGCATTCGCTATGTTTATGTTTACTGTCCGCTAACATGGTCTTGGCGACCTTTCGCTCAATCCAAAGCGGCGGGAACCGCCGCACTCCAAAGTCTGCCGACGGGGACGTTGACGCTCCCAGCGGGGACGTCGGCGCTCCCAGGAAAAAATCTTCTAATCCGGGTTGAAATGGGGGATAAAACGTGTGATTGTAATGAGATGCTCTTATTGGCATCTATTGCAGACACATTACAGCAGGGGTTTCAGGATTTTTTTGGAAATCTGATAGAAAACCTGCAGGGGAGGGTCACGTTCTGGACTTTGTTCGGGCTGACGGCGAATTTGTTGTTTGCTTCCCGGTTTGTGGTGCAATGGTATGTTTCGGAGAAACTAAAACGGAGTGTGATCCCGGTGCAGTTCTGGTATATCAGTATTGTCGGGAGTCTCATGATGCTGGTTTATTCAATTTACCTGGGGAAAGTTCCATTGATTCTTGGATTTTTATTTCCGACCGTGATTTATATCCGGAATTTAATTTTATTGAAAAAGAACCAGAAAGCAGATGATGACAAGGGGGCAGGGGATGTCCCGACCGTGAAAAATTCAAAATATTCTGAATCGCATCAGTAAGAAATTTTAGTTTATAATAGAGGAAATGTTGAGGAAACGGAAACGTCAGCAAGGAATGAGGTTATGATTGAGAAGGATGAGATAATTTATTTGGACAATAATGCGACTACCCAGGTAGATCCTGAAGTGGTGGAGGTGATGCTGCCGTATTTACGGGATTATTACGGGAATCCGTCGAGTTTGTACCGTTTTGGGAGCCAGGTCGGGAAAGCGATTGAGAAAGCCAGGGAGCAAGTGGCGGCGCTGCTGGGGTGTCATCCGGAAGAAGTGGTTTTTACCAGTTGTGGGACGGAGTCAAATAACACTGCGATTGAAAGTGGTTTACGGGTAGATCGGGATCGCCCGGATCTGGTGACGACGCAGGTTGAGCATAGTGCGGTGGTGAAACATGGGGAGAAATTGTCGAGGGATGGGCGTCGGGTGACCTGGATTGGGGTCGATGGAGAAGGGCGTCTGGATGTGGACGGGTTGAAGGATGCGGTGGATGATGAGACCGGCGTGGTATCAATCATGTGGGCAAACAACGAAACGGGAGTCCTTTTTCCCATTTCAGAAATTGCGGAACAACTGGCGGACAGCGGGGTGTTTTTTCATACGGACGCAGTACAGGCGGTGGGGAAAATTCCTTTGAACGTCAGTGAATTGCCGATTCATTTTTTAAGTTTGAGTGGACATAAACTGCACTGCCCAAAGGGAGTGGGAGCGTTATATGTCAGCCGGAAAGCGCGATTTTATCCGTATTTGATTGGTGGAGGGCAGGAGAACGGGAAGCGTGGTGGGACGGAAAATGTCGCGAGTATTGTCGGGTTGGGGAAAGCAGCAGAGCTGGCGATGGCAACGATGGAGCATGAAAATACGGTCGTGCGGAAGATGCGGGATGATTTTGAGCAGCGGATATTGGCCGAGGTGTCCGGAGTGCAGGTAAATGGAGGTGGCGCGGAGCGTTTGCCGAACACCAGCAGCCTGGCATTTGACGGGGTGGATTCAGAAGGTTTGTTGATTGTGCTGGATAAGGATGGAATCTGTGCGTCGGCTGGTTCGGCTTGTACCACGGGGTCTTTGACGCCTTCCCATGTGCTGACGGCAATGGGGATTTCTGCCGAGCGAGCGCATTCCAGTTTGCGATTTTCCTTCGGACGTTTCAACCGTCCGGAAGAGTTGGACAATATTGTGGAAATGGTCAAAGCGGGCGTAGAAAAGATCCGTTCTTTGCGTCCGGCCGATGGTTCGCCGGTCATGATTTCCTGAAATAGCGTGGAAATGTGAAAAGAAGCAGCATAAAACACGGTTTGCTCATGATTTAGCTTGCGTTCTCTTCATAAATTTGCCACACAGGGACAAGCAAGTTTAGAATCTTTCGGCGACTTTCTGATTTTTATATCTCAAGAAGGAGATAGCAGATTGGAAGCTGAAGGGACAATCCCCCCGAAGGATCTTTTCTCGCACAGTTAAATTAGAAAAGACCAATGAATACGAAATTGTACGTGGGGAATCTTCCCTATGAGACGACAGAAACTGAAATTGAAGACCTTTTTGCTGAAGCAGGAGTGGTTCAACAAACAGTACTTGTACAGGACAGATTGACAGGGAAAAGCAGAGGGTTTGCTTTTATTACGATGGCAGACCAGGAAGGCGTGGACCGTGCGGTCGAACGCTTTAATGGATTTGAATTTTCAGGTCGTGCTCTTGTTGTGAATATTGCGCGCCCCCGCGAAGACCGCCCGGCAGGCGGCGGTGGTGGACGTCGCGACCATGGTGACCGCAGAGGCGGTGGTGGTGGTGGTGGCGGACGTCGTGACTACGGAGATCGCAGAGGTGGCGGTGGCGGACGTCGCGAAAGTCGCGAAGAGTGGTAGCAGTGCTCAGTTGACAGTTGACAGTTGACAGTTGACAGTTGTGCAACTGGAAATGTTCGCTAAAAAAGCAGAGGTTTTGCTTTTGTGACAATGGAAGACCAGGAAGGCGTGGACCGTGTGGTTGAACGCTTTAATGGATTTGAATTTTCAGCTCGTACTCTTGTTGTGAATATTGCGTGCGCCCTCAAAAAAAACTGTCCACTGTCCCTTGTCAACTGTCAACTGGAGATGCCGTCCGCTGAAAAAAGCAGAAGGTTTGCTTTTGTGACAATGGAAGACCAGGAAGGCGTGGACCGTATGGTTGAACGCTTTAATGGATTTGAATTTTTAGCTCGTGCTCTTGTTGTGAATATTGCGCGCGCCCTCAAAAAAACTGTCCACTGTCCCTTGTCAACTGTCAACTGAACAAGTCTTGGCTGTTCTGCGTGACGCCTAGTTTCTTGTATGCAGGAGGTAGTGCGACGCGCCCTTGAGGGGTGCGTTTGAGATACCCTTGCATGATGAGATACGGTTCATGGACTTCTTCCAGAGTGGAAGCGTCCTCGCCTATGGCGACTGCAAGGGAGTTTAATCCGACGGGACCTCCGGCGAATTTGAAAATCATAGCTTCGAGAATGCGTTTATCCATTTCGTCGAAGCCTTCGCGGTCGATTTCCAGCATGGATAGTGCCTGATCTGCAACTTTCCGGGAGATTTTTCCGTTGGAGCGGACTTGTGCGAAGTCGCGGACCCAGCGCAGAAGGTTGTTGGCGATTCGAGGGGTCCCACGTGATCGGGAGGCGATTTCGAGCGCTCCTTCATGGTCGATCGTAACCTGGATCAGCTCGGCGCTGCGCAGGATGATGTCCTGTAAATTTTCTGCCGAATAGTAATCGAGCCGGCATTGCATTCCAAAGCGGGAGCGCAGGGGGGCACTGATCATTCCGGAACGGGTTGTGGCACCGATCAGTGTAAATTTCGGGAGACTGAGCCGGACGCTGCGCGCGTTTGGGCCCTGATCAATAATGATATCGAGGCGGTAATCTTCAATTGCCGGATACAGGTATTCTTCGATCGTCGGGTGAAGACGATGGATTTCATCGATAAAAAGGATGTCGCCCGGTTCAAGCGAGGTTAAAATTCCGGCAAGATCGCCGGCTTTTTCAATAGTGGGTCCGCTGGTGCTGCGGATATTGACATCCATAGCATTGGCGATAATAAACGCGAGCGTGGTTTTCCCGAGTCCGGGCGGGCCGGAGAGCAGAATATGCTCCAGCACATCTGAGCGTTGACGTGCCGCTTCAACCATAAGTTCCAGGCGTTCACAAACCCGTTCCTGCCCGGTGAATTCGTTGAACATCGGTGGACGCAACGAAATATCAAACGGAGAATCGGGTGCCTGCGTTGCTTTTGTAAGAAAATTTTCTGACACGCCCCTGTTATATCGTATTTTGTGTGAATTACCAATTAGTAATTCGTAATTAGTAATTCCTAAAACCAGATGGCGCGGGTAATGTGGGTAAACAGGAAAAGGGCGTTTATGATGAGGAGGATGAGGATGGGACGTGTGAGAGATTGTCGCGGTTGGGAGGTCTGTGCCTGAGGAGGCCGGGACCAGGTTGCTGCGGTGATCAGGAATGCGATGAGGAACCACGAGAGATAATTCTGGATGGGTGGCCAGGAGGGTGGGGTTTGTGCAAGCGCGGTGCCGGGGGGGTACCAGATCCAGTACGCGCGTACTTTCCAGGCGATGAATTCCAGATTGAGATCGGTCAAAAGTGTGAAAATGCCTGCGGTGGCGCCAAGAGTCCAGCGATTTGCCTGTGGCAGAAGAAAATAGGCAAGATGTTTGCTGGTACAAAGAATTGTAAACCAAAGAAAGGGGACTGCGATTGGCAGCACCCCGCCGATACGGTGCCCAAGCGTGGAGGTGTAGATAAAAGAGCCAAAAGGAAATCCCGTCATGGCGCCAATGCCTGTCACCAAAGCGGATGCAAACAGAATCGTCAAAGCCGTTTTACGAATAGCGTGCCCATTGTCTGCGTGGGAGGCGCTCGGGCGTATCGTCGCCAGATAGGTCACGGTGGCAGCGAGATAAATCCATGCAATATCCCAGACGCTCAGGATTTTTGTCATGGCAGCTCGTAAATCGCGATGGGAGATCCAGTTTTCCAGCGTCCTTTCACCGATTTCAAATGGGATAATGACGAATGAAAGTGCGGAACAAACCAGAAAGAGCCACCAGAAATGGAATTCTATTCCATGGAGGAACTGGGTTGTTTTATTTTGGGGACGCATGGGACGTTTGGGACGCATGGGGCACTTGAACCGCTGAATCAATAGAAATCAGCGATTTTCTGGCATCCGCGATGGGGATATCATAGCGGTTGCGATTCAGAAAGAAAGAAACGGACTGGAATCCGGCATCTTTCAGAAGATCAAGCGCGATTTCATATCCATCGCCAACCCGGGACGGGCGATGTGCGTCTGCTCCCAGAACGACCGGGATCCCGCGAATACGCATTTCGCGTAAAATTTCCGGTGCCGGGTTCATTTGAGGAAGACTTTTGTTTGCTCCGGATGTGTTCAACTCCATGGCCGTACCTTCAGCCGCAATCCGATCCAGCGCATCGCAGATAAAGGGCAGGATGCGCTCAATGTCCCAGCTCTCGGGAGATTCGTTTTTCACCAGATCCGGATGCGAAAGAGTATCAAAAAAGCCTGTTTCCGCTGCTAACGCCAGGTGGTCAAAATAAACCTTTTGGTATTCAAAATAATCACCGTTGAAATAACGCTGACGGTATTCCGGGATTTGCGGGTGGACAGAGCCCAGAACATGATGAAATGGCTGCGACTGCAGAAATTTTTCAATATAACTTTCCATGCCAGGCGCATAATCACACTCAATGCCAAGCCGGATATCCACTTTGTCTTTCCATTCCTCCGCAGAGGCCTGCACAAGATCCACATATTGCGGAAACTCTTCGGGATCCATACGAACATGGGAAGAATACCCATCCGGAATCGGATTATGACAGGTAATGATCACCCCACGAAGCCCACGTTGCGACGCAACCTCCGCATATTCGCCAGGCGTTCCAATCGCATGTTTACAAAGGGGGGTATGTGAGTGTGATTCGTAAAGAAGTGCTGACATTATGAAATATTAAGAAAAATTAAATATTTTAGATCAAGTTATATTCTCTAAGGTAATACATAAGAAAATTATCGCAATGGAAAACTTCTCCGTCCGGCGAGGCGAGCGGAAATTAGTAATTACTAATTACGTTCGCAAAGGTCCCCTTAGGGACAGAGCTGTAAATAGCGCCGAGAGCGTTCCGTTAGGGACAGAGCCGTAAACATCTTCCGAGAGCGTTCCATTAGGGACAGAGCTGTAAAAAATCCATCAGGTGTCCATCAGGTGTCCATTAGGGACAGAGCTGTAAACTCCTTCCGAGCGTTCCGTTAGGGACAGAGCTGTAAATAGCGCCCCCGAGCGTTTCGTTAGGAACAGAGCTGTAAATAGCGCCGAGAGCGTTCCGTTAGGGACAGAGCTGTAAATAGCGCCGAGCGTTCCGTTAGGAACCGAGCTGTAAACAGACCCCCGAGCGTCCCATTAGGGACAGAGCTGTAAACAGACCCATCCAAAGCGGCGGGAACAGCCGCACCAAAGTCTGCTGGCTATTTTTCTTGAGGAGTTGCAATTTGGGGAGAAATGTTTTACTGGATTAGGGGTTAGAGAGAAAAAGTGAGATGGCGAAAGTTTTTATAAAGACATACGGGTGTCAGATGAATGAGCGGGATTCTGAACAGGTTCTGCAAATGATGCTGGAGAACGGGCATGAGGTGACTGCGCGAGAAGAGGACGCAGATGTGATTCTATTGAACACTTGTAGTGTGCGGGATATGGCGGAGCAGAAAGCCATTGGGAAGATGGGGATGTTGTCGAAATACAAGAAGAAACGTCCGGAAATGGTCTTTGGTTTTCTGGGGTGTATGGCGCAGAGCCGGGGGTCAGAACTGGTGGAGGATCTGTCGCAAGTGGATCTGGTGGTAGGGACGCAAAAGTTTCATAAAGTGGCGGGGTATGTGGATGAATTGCTGGCAAAGAAGCTGGCGCCGGGGATGGATGATTTACGGGAGTCGATTGAACCGATTGTGGATGTGGGAGAAGAATCGGGCTCGCAAGGGACGATTCGGGATCACATTTTGAAGAAAAAGCAGGCGACCGCATTTGTGTCGATTATGCAAGGGTGCAATATGCATTGTACGTTTTGTATTGTGCCATACACGCGTGGGTCTGAGCGTGGGCGGTCGATTGACGATATTGTGAGCGAAGTGCGCGGCCTGGTGGAGCAGGGAGTGAAAGAAGTCACGCTTTTGGGGCAGATAGTGAATCTGTATGGGCGTCATGAAATCCCGAAAAAGGACGGGAAGAGTGCATTTGTGCAATTACTGGAAGCCGTGAATGCGGTGGATGGGCTGGAGCGTCTTCGGTTTACGTCTCCGCACCCGATGGGGTTCCGGGATGATCTGGTCAGAGCGTATGGAGAAATTCCTAAACTGGTGGAACACATTCATTTGCCACTGCAGTCGGGCTCGGACCGGATCCTGAAAGCCATGCATCGGCCATATACCGCAGAGAAATTTCGGACATTGGTCACGAAGCTGCGGGCAGCGCAGCCGAAAATTGCGATCACCACGGATGTGATTGTCGGGTTTCCGGGAGAAACGGAAGAAGATTACCAGGCGACCAGACGGTTGGTCGAAGAAGTCGAATTTGATAATGCCTTTGTTTTTCGTTATTCCAAACGGAGGAATACGCCGGCTGCAGAAATGAACGGGCAATTGTCCGAAGAAGTCAAAGAAGCGAGGAATCAGGATTTGCTACAGGTCGTCAATGCGGCAGCGCAGCGGAAGACGGAAGCGCTGGTGGGGGGACGGGTAGAAATTTTATGTGAAGGGCCATCGAAAACCAATGAGGAGCGGTTAACCGGGCGGACACGGACAAATAAAATTGTCGTTTTCGAAGGGGAGGAACGTCATGTGGGGGAAATATTTGATGTTTATGTAGAGAAAGCCAGTCCGTTTACTTTATACGGAAATGTAGCGATTCTGGGGTGATGGATGAAAATTCGCGCTCGTAATTTCGTGAAGAAAAACTAGGATGCAGCGATTATGTATGATTTTGAATTGAAATGGGTGGGGATCGTCGTGGGGGTCATTTTGCTGGTGGGGCATATTCTGGCATTTGTGAAGCGGGAAGCAACGATGGAGCTTCTGCGTGGGTTTGCGCGGTCGGTGTTGTGGGGGAGGGTTTTATCCTTTCTTGCTGCGGGCTGGGCATTCTGGATGGTGATCACCATGGATCTTGGTGAGTTTGCGCATTTGAGAAAACTGTTGATTTTCGGGGTGCCGCTGGGGTGGATTTTAGCGATTAAATTTGTCGATGAATTTCTGTCGGTGCGTGCGTTAGGGATATTATTATTGCTGGCAGCGTGTCCGGTGCTGGATGCCGCGTTTTTGCGTCCTGAAACTTCGCGATTGCTGTTGGTTGTGCTTGCGTATGCATGGATTATCAAGGGGTTGTTCTGGGTCGGGATGCCCTTTTTGTTTCGGGATCAGGTAAACTGGCTGTTGCGGGATGGAGATATGAAATTCCGGGCGGCATGTGTCGCCGGAGTGGTTTACAGCGGCCTGATTCTGGTGTGTGCACTGGCATTTTATTAATTTACAATCACTGAAACCTGGAGAAAACGATGTATTCTTTTCGATCTGTTTATTTTGACCGACCGATTCAAAGCGGGCGCGTACTGGATATTTTTCAACCGGATCGGGGGTCGGTGCCGAAGCAGAATGTGGCATTGTTTTTTGTCCATGGCGGTGGGTGGCGTGGCGGAAGCCGGACGGTATTTCATTTGATCATGGAGGATTTTGTAAACCGTGGATATGTTTGTGGAAGTACGGACTATCGGTTGTCAGGGGTGCATCTTCCGGAGCAAATGACGGATATTCGTTGTGGGTATCAGCTTTTTCAGCAGGAGTTGCGTGCGATGGGTGAGGATGTGCCGATTGTGGTATTTGGGTCGTCTGCGGGTGCGCATCTGGCGGGATTATTGGGGATTGCGCAGCCGGGAGAAGTGGGAGATGCGGAATTACCTGACTGGCAGGGGCCGGTGGCAGTGATTAACCAGGCGTTTCCTACCCGTTTTCACCCCTGGGAAGATATGTTCCCGCCCATCGTGGCGTCCATGCAGAGCATTGCCGGCGTGGCACTGGATAGTGGAGATCCTCGCATCGGAAAATATTCTCCTGTGGATTATATCAAAGCGACCAGTCCGGCATTTTTGTTAATAGAAGCCGGCGATGAACACATGTTTCGCCTGGAACATTCCAGGGAGTTTTGTCAAAAACTGACAGAAGTCGGCGTCCGCGCAGAACTCGAAGTCATACCGGATTGTGAGCATGGGTTTTATTATGCGCTGACACGGAAGTGCCAGCAGGCAGCACATCAACGCATATTACAGTTCCTGGAAGATTTAGGAGTGCGGTGACACGTCACCGCTTTGAACGGGGCGACATGTCGCCCAGATTCACGTTAGCCGACGGGGACGTCGGCGTGCCCAGCAAGAAGGTCTGCCGACGGGGACGTCGGCGCTCCCAGGCCTATTACTGAGAAACGATTTCGTTGAGTTTGAAGATGGGAAGGAAGAGGGCGATGACGATCCCCCCGATGATGACCCCAAGGACGACGATCAGAAGGGGTTCGATCAAGGAGGTCAGTGCGTCCAGAGTGGCTTCGATTTCTTCATCCCAGAAATCAGACATTTTTTCGAGCATTTCATCGATTTTCCCTGTGGATTCCCCTGCAGAGACCATTCGAACCATCATGGGCGGGAAGATTTTTTCTTTGGAAAGCGAGGTGGCAAGGTGATCCCCTTTTTCGACATCGGCAGCAACGCGCCGGATGGCATATTCTACCTGGGTATTTCCAGAAGTTTCCGCGACAATATCCATCACTTCAAGAATAGGAACCCCGCTTCGAATCAATTGGGCAAAGGTTCGACCAAATCGAGTCATGGCAATTTTATGAACCAAAGGCCCCGCAATCGGGAATTTTAATTTATATTTGTCCCAGATATCACGCCCGTTTTTGGTTTTGACAAACATCTGGAAGGCATACCAGGCAATTACGGCAAAAATGATAATGACCCACCAGTAAGCCCGAGAAAAGTCGCTGACATTCATCAGAATTTGTGTCGGCGTGGGGAGGTCGGCGTCGAAATCTGCAAAAATTCCTGCGAAAACCGGGACGACTTTTACCATCAGGAATCCGGTAATAGCGACTGCGAGGAAAAGGACGACGACCGGGTAGGTCATGGCAGACTTTACTTTTTTGCGGAGACGGGCGCTGGCTTCAAGGAAGCTGGCGAGACGGCTGAGAATTTCTGCGAGAAGCCCGCCCGATTCCCCGGCACGCACCATGGAAACATAAAGTCGGGAAAAGACAGCGGGCTGTTTAGCAAGTGCCTCCGCAAAGGATTCCCCTGACTGGTCTGAAGGTTTTTTTGCTTTCTGGGGTCTGCTTGCTCATAAAGGGCAGTCAGCCCTGTGAGAAGCGGGAGTCCGGCTTCTACCATGGTGGCAAGTTGTCGCGTAAACACCACAAGATCAGATTCAGGGACTTTGACCGTGCGTTTGCGTCCGGCACGGCCTGTTTTTTCCTGAATGGAAATGACCATTAACCCTTTCGACATCAACATGTTAATGGCATTTTCCTGATTGATAGCCTCGGTAATTCCAGAAATGGTTTTTCCTGCGGTGTCTCTGGCCTGGTAAGCGAATGTCATCATATGCGTGTACGTATCTCGTTAGACTTATAGCAGAGACTATGCCACGACGCTAGAAATAACTCGGAACCACAGAAACCACAGAGGACCTGTTTTATTTAAAATAATATGAGATAGGCTATTGCGAAGACGCCATTCTGTGGTTAAAAAGACTCTGTGGTTTCTGTGGATAAAAAAGAGTTTAAGCTTTGGCGGCATCAGTTGGGGTGTCTGGCGTGGATATTGGGAGTGATTGGGATTGTGTTGGTGGTAGTGTGGTATGGGGTGAAATTGCGTCGGATCACCCAGGCGGAGCGTGCGGGGAGGAGTCTGGCCTTGCTGGTGACGCCTGCGTCTCAGAAAATTTTGATTCCTGAAGCGGATGGGTTTGATTACCCGATGGGGACGAGGGCAGGAGGGATGATTTATAATGCGCGAGGGTTTGGGGATCGGCATCATCTGGGGGCGGATTTTAATGGGGTGGGGGGAAAAGATACGGATTTAGGGGACTTGGTGTATGCGAGTGGACATGGGTTGGTGTTATTTGCGGGAGAGGGTGGATTGCATTGGGGTGGGGTGGTGTTGCTGGAGCATCGATTGAAAGGGGGGAAGACGCTGCAGACGCTATACGGACATTTGGATGAAATCCGGGTAAAACCAGGCGAAATCGTGCTCCGGGGGCAGGAACTGGGGACCGTTGGCAATGTCGGTGGGCGCTATTATGCGCATTTACATTTTGAAGTCAGAGAACATATTGGCATTTTTATAGGACCCGGGTACCGGAAAGAACCCGTGGGGTGGCTCGATCCGGAAGAATTTTTACAAAATAACCCAGGAGGAAGGAAGATATGGGAGTGGATCGTATTATCATCTGCCCGCGAGGAGGCGGATGTGGTCCATGGAAGGAACAGAAGACAGCGAAGGTAAGAAAATTTTTATGAAAAAAGTCTCGAAAAAAAAGCCCGCCAGAGAGCTACGGCAAAGAAGAGGCGGGTACCGTTGCTGCATTCCTGCCCTGGCGGGGTTAACCGATCTTCAGTCCATAGTCCCTGACGGAACGGGTATTTAAGCCTAAAATCGGAAGAAATCCAAAGATTTTTTTAATAAAATGCACTTTCGGCTGGATTCTTCTTAAAAAATTGGTTGTTGTGCAGGGAGTAAATCGGTTATAGAGAAATGTTTTAAGAGAGAAACACTCCACCCCTGAAAGAAGCTTTATGGCAAAACTGTTAATGGTAGTTACATCGGTCCTAGTCGTTGCGACAGGTATTTTGGGATTCATGACCAAGAGTAAGGTCACTGGACTCCAGGAAAAATTAAACACAACGGAAACGAGTCTGACGGCGGCACAGCGCCAGGTAGAAACGGTGACGGAAGAAAAAGATTCGGCCACGAAGCTGGCAGAGGAAGCCACCGCAGCACGTGAAGAAGCTGAAAAGAAGGCAACTCAAGCTGCCGTAGAATTACAGCAGGCAAATTCCAAGGTGGCAGGCATTGAAAAAGAAGTGGCAGATGCGAAGGCAAAGATTGCTGAGTTAGAAAAGCAGGCTGCAGAAGCGGTCACGACTCCTGTATAAGATACGGGCGGCGAAAAAACAGCATTGGAAGCAAAAGTAAAAGAACTGGAAGCATCGCTGGAAGCAGCTCAGGAAGAAGCAAAAGTTCTGACCGCCAAGGTCGAATCAGAACGTAAAGTTGCGGATGAATTGAGAGCATCGGAAGAGCGCCGTGTAGCCGGTCTGATGACCAAAGGACTAGAAGGCAAAATCCAGGCGTATAATCCGGCATGGAATTTTGTTGTGATCAGCTTGGGCGATCGCCAGGGCGTGGTGAACGGAGCAGAATTTGTGGTCAAGCGGGGAGCGAATGCAGTAGGTCGGATTAAGGTGACCTCTGTTGAGCCATCCTCTTCCATTGCGGATGTATTGCCAAGCTCGATCCCGAGTGGAGAGCAGATTCGTCCCGGGGATACGATTATTGTCCCTTAACGGGGAGTTAATCTGTGTGAATTATGCTTCAGCCCGTCATTTCCGATAAGGGATGACGGGCTGAACAAAACATGCTAGGTTCGGGTATGACTGGGAAAAATCGTAATTATCGTTGGGCATTGGTGCTGGGAGTTTTGGTTATGAGCGGTGTGAGTATGAGTTGCAGTACGACTGATACGAATGCGGAACCTGCGACCCCGGCGAGTCAGGATGTGAGTGCGATCCCGTGGAATCGTCCGGAAAGCTGGGAAGGTCAGGGGATGATGCCGGGATTCATGGGGTATAGTGGAACCCGCTAATCGGCGGTATGGCAAAAATTCTGGTTATTCGTGGAGGAGCAATTGGGGACTTTGTGGTCACATTGCCTGCGATTGGATTGCTTCGGGAAGCCTTTCCAGATGTGGAAGTGGATATTTTAGGGTATCCTTCGATTATTGCATTGGCGGAAAACCGCTATTACGCCCGCCGAACACGTGGGATTGAATATGCCGGGATGGCAAAATTTTTTATTCCTGGCGGAGAGTTGCCGGAAGACCTGGTGGCGTATTTTTCACAATACCAGCAGGTTATCAGTTACATTTTTGATCCGGATCAGTTTTTTGCAAACAACCTGAAAGAAGCAGGGGTAAAGAATCTGATCTCTGCCTCGCCCAAAATCCTGGACGAAGAACATGCTGCGTACCAGTTGGCGCGTCCGTTGCAGTCACTTGCCTTGTATCTGGAAGAGCCAGGGGCAAAACTTTTTCCCCGAAAAGAAGATTTTCAAGAGGCAGTCCGGTTGATTTCCGGAAATGAAGAGCCGTATATGGCGATTCATCCTGGAAGTGGAGGGGAGAAAAAGAACTGGCCCTTGGAGTCCTGGGTGGAGTGGGTGAAGGGGTGGGGGCTGCGTTACGGAAAGCAATATCGCCTGTTGGTGGTGGGTGGTGAAGCAGACGCAGAGCGGATAAAAGTTCTGGAAGCGGTTTTGGGAGAAACGGGAGTGCGTTTTCAGGTGTTGCGGAGTGTTCCATTGCCTCTGTTGGCTGCGATTTTGGCGCGAGGGACGGCTTTTCTTGGGCATGACAGTGGGATTTCCCATATTGCAGCAGCAAGTGGAGTTCCGAGCGTTTTGATGTTTGGCCCTACGAATCCGGATGTATGGGCGCCCCAAAATAAAAATGTGCGCGTATTAAGCCATCCCTCCGGTCAGGTGCGTTTTACAGTGAAACAAGTGGATGCCGCACTCGAGGAGTTTTTGTAAAAGATTATTTTCCTTAAAAAACGATTTAGGCTTTTCTGAATAAAAATAATGGATATAAGTGAAAGTTTGTTTTCTGGACGAATTGGACGAAGCTAAGAAACAGATTTCATATAGAACATGCGATATAAGACGATTTTAATATTTGGAGCACCTGGGAGTGGAAAAGGAACCCAGGGGGTAGCGCTTGGTAAGATCCCGGGTTTTTATCATTGTGCGTGTGGAGATGTGTTTCGCTCGCTGGATACGCGAACCGAGCTCGGAAAGAAATTTCTCGAATATAGCAGTAAAGGGTTGCTGGTGCCGGATGAAGTGACGGTGGAATTGTGGAAAGTCACGATCGAAAGCAATGTGAATGCCCATTTGTTTGCGCCTGAGGAGGATTATCTGGTGCTGGACGGAATCCCGCGCAATGTGGAGCAGGCAAAGATCATGAGTGGATTAATCGACGTGGTTCATGTGTTTCATCTGAGCTGTCCGGATCGGGAGCAACTGGTAGAACGCTTGAAAAAGCGCGCGCTGAAAGATAATCGTCTGGATGACGCGAATGAGGAAGTGATCCGCAACCGGTTATTGACTTACGAAAAGGAATCCAAGCCGGTGCTGGATTATTATGGCGATGAACTGGTGTCGTGGATTGACGCCGCGCAGCGACCTGTCAAGGTGATGCACGATCTGTTGTCAAAAATCCTGCATTTCAACGGGTTTGGGGAGCAGGAGAGTTAAAGAAGAAAGCGAGCAAAGAAGCAAAGACGCAGAATCAGGAAATTGTGGGGCAGGAACCGATCAGAGTGGTATTTTTGGGAACCGGCGATATTGCCATTCCGGCATTTCGTGCGCTGCTGGCAGATGAACGGGTCAAAATGCTGGGACTGGTCACACAGCCGGATCGTCCTTCAGGGCGGCGCCAGGAATTGACTGCGCCGGAAATCAAGCGTGTGGCGGAAGCCGCAGGTGTTCCGGTATTCCAGCCAGAACGTTTGCGCCTGAAGGAAAATCGGGAACAATTGGAGCAGTGGGAGGCAGATGTGGCGGTGGTGATGGCGTACGGGCAGATTCTAAGCGAACGCGTGTTAGCCTGGCCTAAGCGTTGGGGCTGTATAAATCTGCATGCGTCGTTGTTGCCGAAGTTTCGGGGAGCAGCGCCTATTCATGCGGCGATACTGGCTGGGGAGCAGGAGACCGGGATAACGGTCATGTATATGGATAAAGGGGTGGATACAGGAGATATTTTGTTGCAGAAAACGATTTCCATAGGGGAAAGAGAAACGACCGGAAAATTGCATGATCGGTTGGCGCTCACTGCGGCGGAAGCGTGTATGGAAGCATTAGATGCACTCAGAGCGGGCGAGGCCGCACGGGTACCACAAGACCATGCGAAGGCCAGTCATTGCGGGAAGTTGACGCGTGAAGATGGCCAGGTGAACTGGAATGAGCCAGCGGAAGGGGTTGATCGGCGTGTACGGGCTATGAATCCCTGGCCGGCAGCCTTTACGATTTTTTTTCAGAATGAACGGATGACCAGATTAAAGGTTTATACCGGCGAGGTCGTTGCGGGAGTAAAAGGAAATCCTGGGGAAGTGGTTGGATTGGAAGGGGATGGGATGATGGTCGCTTGTGGGAAAAATGGCTATTGCCTGCAGGAAGTCCAGCCGGAAGGCAAGCGTGTGATGACCGCGGCAGAGTTTGCCAGAGGAAGAAAAATAGAGTTGGGATGGCAATTCCATCAGGATTTATAAGATTGCGATTTTCAAACGCGATAAAATTGCTAAACTATTTCACAATATGACGACAAATGTAGATGATACGAGGATTCGGGCGCTGCGACCGTTAATTCCCCCGGCAATTTTAATTGAAGATATTCCTGTGAGCAGCAGTTCCGCACAGTTGATTACGAAATCCCGTAAAGAATTAGGACGGATATTTAAAGGAGAAGATGACCGTGTTGCGGTGGTTGTAGGGCCTTGCTCGATTCATGATCCCGTTGCAGCAATGGAATATGCCCATAAGTTGAAAGTGCTTGCAGGCAAGTTCGAAGACGACCTGATGCTCGTCATGCGGGTGTATTTTGAAAAACCCCGTACGGTGGTGGGCTGGAAGGGATTGATTAACGATCCGTTCATTGACAATAGTTTTCAGATCAACAAAGGCTTGAAGCTGGCGCGTCAGTTACTTTCCGACATCAACGAATTAGGGGTGCCTGCATCTACAGAATTTCTGGATACCATCATCCCGCAATTCATTGCAGATCTGGTGTCCTGGGCGGCTATTGGTGCTCGTACCACGGAAAGCCAGGTGCATCGTGAGTTGTCATCCGGGTTGTCGATGCCGGTGGGATTCAAAAATGGAACAGGCGGAAATATCCGGATGGCGGTGGATGCGATACGCTCGGCACGGTGTCCGCATTGGTTTCCCTCTGTGACAAAACAGGGTGTGGTCGCAATTTTTGAAACCGCCGGGAATGAACATTGTCATGTGATTTTACGTGGTGGACAGCGTACCGGTCCCAATTTTCATGCAGAGGCAGTTGCAGAAACCGAAAAAATGCTTCTTCAGGATGGGTTGCCCCCCTACCTGATGATTGACTGCAGTCACGCAAACAGTAATAAGGATCATCGTTTGCAACCTCAGGTGGCAGAAGATGTGGCAAAACAAATCGAAAGCGGTACCCGTTCGATTGCCGGCCTCATGCTCGAAAGCCATCTCGTGGAAGGGAAACAGGATTACGTCAAAGAAAAGGCCGTTTACGGACAAAGCATCACCGATGGCTGCATTTCATTTGACCAGACGATTCCTGTCCTGGAGCGTATCGCCAAGGCGGTACAGACTCGACGCAAAAAATAATTTTTTATTTTACATCATATAAAAACATTATTAAAAAAATGTTAATTATATGAAAATGTCCTTTCAGGCATTCTTGAAACTGCCTTTTAGCCGGACGTGTGATGCGTGTAATTCTCCCAGATTATTTCGTCATGCATTTTGGCGGTTCAAGGAGATTGTATTTCTGGCTGGGCTGTTTTGTGGCATAAATTTGTATGGGCAAACCTGGTATGGTTGGAACTCGGATAATGTGGATTCAAACTGGCATAATTCAGCTAATTGGTTGGTTGGCATTGTTCCCAATGGGCCTGATATGGGAGCTTTACTTCAGGGAACTCCAAATGGAGACATTATTACCTTCAGTGAAGAGGTAGAGCTTCACAGTATAGTTTTTAACGGAAGTTTAACCAAATCCCTTACGATTAACACAGGAGGTTATGATTTAAATATTACAGGGAATGAAGGTATTTCCAATTTTAGTGCATTTCAGCAAACGATTCTTTTAACAAATGGAAGTATCGGTTCTTTGTTTGGTGAAAGTACCGTTGGAAATGTCATGTTGGAAGTCCTGCATAATTCGAGTCTTAATTTTCACGATAACACTACTGCGGATAACGCAACGGTGGTGTTGGGTGCGAGTGGGCAGTTGACAGTACAAGTGGAGGATGTGTTATCGATTGGTTCGCTTTCGGGTGGAGGGACGGTTACCTTTGGCGGAGGGGGAACAGTCACTTTGGCGTTAGGGGGGCTGAATCAGGATAATGTTTATAATGGGGCGATAGGAGA
Source organism: uncultured Chthoniobacterales bacterium (assembly GCA_934667795.1). GTDB lineage: Bacteria > Verrucomicrobiota > Verrucomicrobiia > Chthoniobacterales > CAKUMP01 > CAKUMP01. The sequence continues at coordinate 47,509 of CAKUMP010000001.1, forward strand.
AACAGTCGGTACGGTCGGGACACTGAAAAAAATCGATACGGGTGCGCTGACTTTGAGTGGAGCAAATACCTATAGCGGGGGTACCATTCTGGAGGGCGGAACGCTTCGAGTAGGGCATAATAATGCATTGGGAACGGGGACCTTGCACATTGCTTCTTCGGGTGTCACGCTGGCAACAAATGGTGCTCCACAAACGATTAATAATAATATTCTCGTGGACGGAGA
>CAKUMP010000002.1 GCA_934667795.1 uncultured Chthoniobacterales bacterium
GTCATTCATATCGTGTGTGGAGAACATGCCACCGAATTTGCGGGCGAAGAAATGGGGCGAGGAATGCTGTCCTTTGTATTAGGGGAAAATGAAACGGCCCGCGCTTTGCGACAAGCCTTTATTTTTGATATCATCCTCACAGCAAATCCGGATGGAAATTACCACGGATGGCATCAATACAATGCGCGCGACTGGGCTGCACATAATTATTCAGATGGACAAGACCGAAGCTGGCATCATGAGTTTGTTCCTTTTTTACTCGGTGATCCGGGAGTTTATTCTACTGAAACTCATGCATGGATGAACTGGTTGCGTGTCACACGCCCTGCGCTTTACTTGAATTTTCATAGCTGGGAAGGACATCATGGACAAGCCGGTGCGTTTCATGCAGCCCCAGAAGATCTGTCAGAAGAAATGCAAACCGTTGTAAAAACGCTTAACCACCTTGCTAAAGCTGTCGCGGCAGAATTAGGAGAATCGTTTATTACCAACCCCTCGCAAAGAAATCAACGCCATCTGGCTGGGCTGCTCATGGCACAGAATGTTTGTTCCGCCTATCTCTTCGAAGCACATGGCAATTGGGGAAGAAAACGCCTGCAACAATTCGGAACCAACTTGCTCCCCCGCTTGCTACAAGACGAAACCCTCAATCTCATTTCCTATAAATCAACCCGTTGGGAACCTTTTTTATAACCACAAAACTATTTTAAAGGTTTAGAGTTATTTTGTGATAGCAAAATTATAAGAGGTGTAAGAAAATTTTTTATTACAGATACGATATCCTCGAAAGATTCGGGTACCCGATTTTGCTGAAGCCTTTTATGAAAAGCCAACCATTGTATCTGCTTGCTATCGATGAAAGACTGTTCGAATGCTTCTATTTTTGAAGGCAATGAAGTTCCCCTTTTTTGGAAGGTGCGGCGAATTGCTTCGGTCAGTTGCAGTTCATCGAAATCGAACTGTCGTGAAAGGAGCCATATATCATAAAAATCCTTCATGCGACTGTTCACTATACCAAGCTTTACCATAGCTTCAAACTTTTCCGCAATGGCGCTTTCACGGCTGTAACAAAGCAGATTCGGCTTGGGGAAATTCAACATGCTTGGCAAATCCGCTTTTTCAGGTCCAGGGTAAATGATGTCACCAAATCCAATGTCTATTTGCATATTGATTTTTGCAGAGCCTAGCATTCCATAAAATCTGATCTTGATCCCTTCGTAAGCGGCGTTCTTGGTTATTCGTTCGGAATAAATTGAGGCGGGATCAAAAGTCAGCCCATCGGGCTCCACATCCACAGCCATGATTTCCTGAATCTGAGCGACAATATCAACTTCTTTGCTGCTGGTTTTTCCCAGCATGTCAATATCCATGGTTGAGCGAAATTCCGGAGAGCGCCAAACTCTCAACATCAGAGCACCCTTGAGAATGAAGCGCTCCTTATGTGCGGATCGGGATAGGCGGAATAAAAACCGTTCCATGGCATAGTACTGGAGGAGTTCGTTGAACGGCCTTTTATCGATTTTGGCGCGATTTAAAAGACGTTGATGGATAGATGGGGAAATGTTTTTTGGGGATTTCATATGCTCGCTTCCAGATAGGGGAATATCACTTTTTCAACACGGCAGATTTTTGCGTATTTAAGTAGTGCATCAAGATTAAATTGTTTGTGCGTTTTGTAAAGTTTCAATGCCTCCAGTACTACGTCCATTCCGATCTTGTTTCGAAATTTGAAACAGTCGATAAGTGTTTTCTCCGGGTTATAGATCTTAACTGGTACGCCATCGATTTGATGCTCTTCAATACCTGCACGGAATGCCACACTAGAAAACCGGTGAACACTCAGTGGTGGGTAATCCAGGGATGGTTGGCGTGATTGTCTCGGTACGGCTATGGAAATACGATGTGGAATCTGTGTCGTCATTTCATGATATGCCAGTGCTGATACAAGGCAAATAACTGCATTCGGAAAACGTAGCCCAATTATTACCAGATCAGGATTACTGATAGAGGGCAGTTCCGCCAAACGGTACACTCCTCTGCTGACTTGTTCTATTATTCCTTTATCCCTAAGGGTGTAGAACATGTAACGGTTGATTCCACGCTTAATAGCCTCGCCCATGCGTAGTTGTCCTCCGCATGAACGAAAAATATCTTCTGCTTTTTTCTGCATTTTAATCTCAGACAAATTGTCCCTATTTGTTTGTAAGTGGTAACAGTTTGTCTGACTTGATTCGAAAAGTCAAATCTTTAATCACAGAATATAAGGATAAAATAGGTCCTCTGGTCTTCTGTGGTTAGAGTAAAAGGTGAGCGGCCTGGATGTATTGGTTTACATTATAGATGCCGATGGTTCCGACGCGTTCGGGGTTTTCTTCCAGATGGGGGACGCCTACACCTCCGTAGGTGGATAAGACAGGATCCGGTTTTACACAGGGATCGTTGGTGGTGATAAATCCACCATGTGCTTCGGGGAAGTCCGGAGAATCGATCTGACGGAAAAAATGCTGCACAATAATTTGTTTTGCTGCCGTTAAGGCGTCCGGACGATTCTGCTGGCGTGCGAAACGGATTAATCCGGGGGCCGGGTCTGCAACGGGGAAAAAGAGTGCGGCCTGGTCAGTAGTATGAGGGTTGTCTGCAGACGCACAGTAGGGGGTATGACTAAAATACCGAACTTGAGAGACAGAAAAATCGACCAGACGATGCGTTATTTCCAGGATCTCCGCATTGTCCGGAAAAAATTGCAGGCACTGGATTAAGCCATTTAATAAATATCCATGAAAATGATTTTTGATGGATAAATCTCCTGGCTCTCCGGCGAGCGTGAAATCCTGTGGAAAAGAACCATCTGGATTTTGTACACGTTTCAGAGTTTTCTGCAATCGCTCCAGTCCTTCCAGAGCGCGCGCATCTTCCAGAATATTTGCACAAAATGCATAAATGCCCACCAGCATCCCGGCACGGGAACCAATACGACTGTCCTTGTTCTTTAAAACAAAACCTTCTTCCGGCGTCCATGCGAAATAGGGCGAGATACCTCCTTCATGAAAAGCTCGTAAGAGCGGATCCGCAATTTGTCGTGCAGTGTCAAGATACCGTTGTTCTCCTGTTATTTGATACAAACGATAAAAGGGAGCAATCGCACGCATGCTGTACATTCCCGTATAACCTCCCACATTGCGCCAATAATAAACTAACCCGTGCGCTTCTTCTATAGGACCCTGATAAAGCCCACGCTCTCCGTCTGCCAGCATTCGCTCCGCATACGTAATTGCCCCCTCGTAAAAACGTTTCTCTCCGGAAACTTCCCAAATCGAAAGCAGGGTGTCAATTTGTTCCCCCATGTTGGAATGCGGGTATAACCAACGATAACTTTTATCACGGTAAAAAATAATATCGCGATATCCCGCACCCATTCCATCTTGTGCAGCCGCGTGGATGGTCGTCAGAAGCCAGTCTCCGGCATCAATAATCGATCGAAGTAATTCTTTACGAGGAATAAATTCCAGAGGGTCGCGTACGGAATTAAAAAGTCCTTCACTTGCAGGAAGTATTCTCATGACCATATCCCTATCATTGCTTTCAATAAACGAAAAGTAAATTGAAGCTAAATGGGATTATTCTTCGATCAAATACCAGTAGGTATGCTGTGCCTTTAATAGAAGTTCCACTACGGGTTTGCCCTGGCTAAGGATTTCTCCGGTCAGCGCATTTTTCAATGTCCGTTTTCCTTCTGGCAGCGTAAACGGATAGGTTCGACTGCTCAATGCATGAATGGAAACAAAATCGCCATTCATCACCACTGAGTCTCCCGGAGGACCTGCAACAAAAACGCCCGTTTCTTGCGCAATGCGATGCAACAGATCGTTCTGCATCGCATTAGGTACTCCAAAGAAAATCGACGTCCAGTCGTCCATTTTTTTGACAGCAAAGCCTGTTTCGTTGCTTTCCGGATAATATCCTAGAACCGTTGCTTCCGGATCTATGACGGAAAACAGATGGTAGGTAAACCCATATTCCCCGGCGCCGTGAAGCGAAAAAATGGAAGCCAGAGTATCGGACAAATTCTGGAACGGGCGTACTCCCCGGATAAAAGGATGTGGTTCTTCGGAAATTTTCAGAGTGCTTCGCATTGGCTCGGGCGACACCGTTAATTGCATTCCAACCAGTTTCGACTGCGCTTCGATAGATGGGCCATTTTCTGTGAGATATCCGGTGTCGTGCATCCAGATAATCGTACGTCCACCGGTGGCTAAATATTTCCGTATGCCCTCGCGTTCTTCTTTTGATAAATACGGGCTCTGATAAAAAATATAAATTTTATATTTTTGAAGTTCCGGGTCATTCAAAATATCGATCAGGCTATGAACATGGTACGGCACCCCACTGGTATTCAGCGTCCATCCATGGGCGGCGAGGATCATGAGATGAATGCTGGCAATATTGGAATAAACGCTGCTTTGGTGGCGGTTGCCCTGGTGGCTGTCGCCTACGTCGGTGGTGACCATCACGACTCCCGGCTGGAATTCGGAAGGTTCTTTTTGGTAAAATTTCTGGGACCGGTTGATGGTATCCGCGATTTCTGTCATGATTTCGGGAGCCTGGTAGTAATTCCCCATATCGTAATACCAGAAGCCAAAATGATTCGCCAACGAGATCCCTGCGAGGTGAAGATTGATGGCTTTCCAGCGTTCCGGAGTATCGCCGGCACCAATCCAGCGTTGATAAACTTCTTTATATTGTGAGCCCACCCAGGAACGTAAATCGATTTCCTGAAAAATCAGTTTGCCATGTCGGGGAGCTCCATTTCCCGGGTTAAATCCAATCGCATGGCCCGGATTTCTAAACGGGTAATACGTCATGGTTCCGGCACCATCCAGATGTTTGGAAGTATAAAAATATTGCGTCGGTGGTGTCCCGTACGTGAGGGCCAAGACTGGGCGCTCCATGCCGGTTTTCAGGATGCCTGCAACTTCATCACGAAATGCCCACGTGGACTCTTCCTTGAACTCCCCATACAGCGGATGTAATCCGCTCGTGTAGATGGACGGGTTTTTAGTTTCTTCTGCAGGGGGCTTATCGTAATCCGGTAATTCGATTTCCTGAAAAGTACGATAGGTTGTCCCGAGGGAAGAATTAAGGGCAGAAATTGTCTGATACTTTTTTGTCAGCCATTGATGGAACGCATTTCTGGATGGTTCGGAATTATCGGTTCCGGTATAAATAAACTGCCCGTCCTGTCCGCTGGTAACAAAGAATCCGGCGACGGATTTTCCGTAGGGTGAAGTTTTAAGATGTTCTGTGATTGCTTTTAAAACGTCAGCAATATCGCTTTGCCACTTTTCAGAATAAATGGAAGGGTAGGCGTGTAGTTTGGATTTGGGATCAAAGAAAGTGGTTGCATCGGCTGGAGCTGTGCCCTGCTGGTTAAAAGCAGTGGTGAGCACCACTTTTCCATTGGGTTTGCGCATCACTTCTGAAGGGTTTTCATCGCCCCATTCCGGATAAGGATACATCCAGATATCCAGGATGATTTTTGCGTCCGGATCCTTTTGCAGGACTGCGAGTAATGTTGCATCGACCTGTTCAAGGTTATATTTTCCTGCGCCTTCCCAGACCGTATCGGGATAAGTTGAGGAGGGACCTAAACGCAATGCAGTTACCATTAATGGAATTTTAGCGTTGCCAAATCCTTTGTAGTCTCCGCGATCCTTGCTGGACTCCAGACCTTTATAAATGACCGGTGCTGTTACCTCTCCATTTACCTGAAGTTGAGTCATGGTATGTTTTTGTACCAGCGTTGCAGTTACTGGCTCGCGAGATTCCTGATGTTCCAGTACTTGTTCTTTGGAAAATGGAAAGGCGTATTCTTTTTTTTCTGCGGTGATGACAGGAGTTTCACCGGCGTAGAATTCCAGGTTATCGATTTGCACATCAAATGTCGCTCCCATTAGGACAAGGTTTAAATAAACATCTTGTTCATGATTGCTTTTAAAGGTAATGACTCGTTTTTCCCAGCGACCGGGCGGGGTATTGATCACCAGGCTCTGGCTGCTCCATCCTGCTGAGCGGTCGATGCTGTCATATCGTAACGAAGAAGTAATGCCACCGACCCGGAAAAGTAACAATGCGCCAATCGGGGCATTTTCTGCACGAAACCATCCACGAAAAGTATAAGTCACGCCTGCTTTGACACGGATCGGACGCTCTGAGCGCAACACCAGATAGCCGTCGGTTTCTGTTACGGAAATTTGTAACGCGGATTCTCCTTCATAGCCTGGGGAGACTTTTGCGATAGATCCTTTTGCTCCCTTGCGCGGTAGTAATTTCCAGCCGCCTTCTGTTTCAAAACTGCCATTGATCGCAAGATTTGAAATCTCCGATTCGCTCTGCTGCGCTGTAACGCTTTGTTTTTGCATTAAACAAAAACCAAGAAGACAGCAAAATAGAATGCGTGAAAACAATAACATGCTATTCAGAATTTTTTAATATCCACCGATGACTTTTACATCATCTATCAGGCCTTGAATCGGCCAGGTGCCGTACCAGGATCCGCCGATCGTAAAAAATTCCTGGAACTCGGTCAGCTCTTCCGGGATGTTCTTTTTTTCAACGACTTTTTCGTCAAACGAAACTTCGAAATTGCTTTGCCCAAATACGCTCAAGACAGGCGCGACGAATATCGCCACCATCAAATAGACTGGTAATATTCTCATGCGACATTCTTTCGGGAGTTATAGCGAGAACCTGTGGCACGCATCAAAAAGCCAAGCCCCACGACAAGCATTATCCCACTCGATGGCTCCGGAATAGGAACGACATCATTCCAGGTCGTCCCCATGACAAAATTATCAAAGTAGTAGTCTTTTGAAGTTTCTGCCCGGTTGATAAATTCCATCCCGATGGAGTTGAATTGCGAAATAGGGTTCCCATTAGCATTACTGGTAAATAACAAGGGGGTTCCTTGATCTCCTTGTGCTGGATTGACCCAGAATCGTGCTTGATCGTACACGTTCCCTGCACCGGGCGTACTTTTACTGAATTCCAATACAAATAAATAGGTGGTGTCTAACGCAAATGCAGGAGCAGATGAAGCAGTACTGCTCGCCGAAGAATTTGTGCGCAAAAAGAATCCTGAGGTTGTACCCACTTGCAGCACTCCACCATAAGGCCCTCCCGAAGACCCCGCCCAGAATGCCATTCGATCTATGTGCGAAACAACTCCTCCGGTTTGACGAAATACAAAACTGAAAAATACACTGTCACCTGTATAAGTTTGAGACAAGGTGCGCTGAATGGCCGTTGAGGTCTGAATAGATCCGCCCACAGGCGCGCCATTTGCCGTAATACGCAATCCCGTGTTTCCTCCCTCAATCAGCCCGCCGTCCTCTACCTGATAATCATAAGTCGTACTCGTAATCACCCCGGGCGTATTGGTCGAATTGGTCCACCCACTCGCAAATCCACTCCCTCCATTTAATCCACTCAATGCACTACCACTCGTATAATCAAATGAATCCTGCGCCAGAACTGTTGCAGAAACGTCAGGCGGATACATAGAAATTACACCCACTGCACTCACTGCAAATATACCAAAACAGGAAGAAAGGCATCGGTTCATTTTCCCAATAAACCGCTTTTTCATTGCTTTTTCAATAGTCTTGTAATGCAATTGTTGCATTGATATTGGAAAAGTAATGAAACAGTCTGAAAATCCCCCTGTTACCCTCCAAATGCTCGCGGATCGACTTGGGTTATCTCGATCGACTATTTCCCGGGCATTGCACAATCACCCCAAGCTTTCGCAAGCGACGATTCAAAAGGTGCAGGCGTTGGCGAAGGAACTGGATTACCGAACCGACCCGGAAGTAAACCGCCTGATGGTGCATTTACGGCATCGAAAAAAAATGTCCAGTCGGCCGACGGTTGCATTGGTGATTAATCAGAAAATCCCTTTTGACCTGACGGGACCGGAGAGTGGACAATCGGTACTGGTGGGGGCGGTGGAGCGGATTCAGGAATGCGGGTACCAGCCGGAAGTATTTAATCTGCATGAATTTAAAGAAAAAAATCTGCGGCTGGACAAGGTGTTGTATTCGCGAGGGATTCAGGGAGTCATTATCTGTCCTTTTGAATTTCCCGGGCCGCTGCCGGAGTTAAATCTTGAGCATTTCAGTGTGGTGCTGATTGGGCATTCGATACGTGCAGAACATTTACATCGAGTAGTGACGAATCAATACCAAGGGATGCGGGATTGTATTAAGGAGCTTGCATCTCGTGGATATCGGCGGGTGGGGGTGACGCTGGATTTTCATACGAATGGACGGACAAATGGGTTCTATACGGCTGCGTATTTTTTGGAAAAGGAATTGCGACCGGAGATGGAATTTTTACCGATTCATACATTCGATTATTTTTCTCCGGAGAGCTGGTTGTCAGGATTTCGAAAATGGTATAAAGAACATCGCCCTGACGCGGTGATTGGGGTGCAGACATATCTCACACACCTTCAGCCCTGGCTGGAAAAACAGAAGCTAAGCATTCCGGATGAATTTGGAATGGTCGCATTGCATCTGGATCCGACCAATACCAGTTTTTCCGGTATTTTACAAAATTCTTTGTTGGTAGGACGTGCGGCGTCCAACACATTAGTGGGATTAATCCAGAACTATGAAATCGGGATTCCGAATCCTGCACACATGATTTTAGTGGAAGGAAAATGGTATGAGGGAAGCACCTTGCGTCCAAGGGGAAATGATTTGTCTGAAGGTTGAAAAGAAATGAGCTGGCCCGGTTGCATATTTGTTATCTGAGGTTATCTTGTAAAAATGGGACTAAATCAGTTGCTTGTGATACTGGCCAACGGTCAATCGATTTTTATTAACCTGACCCGGATCGGGATATTTATTGTGATGGCATGGATCGGAGGGTTGAAAGCGTTTCAGTATGAAGCGGATGGAATTGTTCCCTTTGTCGCGAACAGCCCCTTAATGTCTTTCTTTTACAATAAACCGGCTCCTGAATATCAGGAATATAAAAACCCGGAAGGAAAAACGGTACAGAAAAATATCGATTGGCATAAGGAAAATGGGACCTATCTCTTTGCTTATGGATTGGGTACTGTGATTGTAGTCATCGGGATAGCCACATTGTTAGGCATCTGGTTCCCTAAAATCGGTGTTATAGGTGGTTTGCTGACTTTTGGAATGTCGTTAGTCACATTGTCCTTTTTGATTACGACACCGGAGGTATATGTTCCCAACCTGGGAGGAGATTTCCCAACACCGGTGTATGGATTCCCTTATTTGTCCGGAGCTGGCAGACTGGTCCTGAAAGATGTGATTATGATGGGCGCCGGTTTGGTGGTCGCATCAGATTGCGCAAGGCGATGGAAACCACAGAGGTTCTGTGGTTAAGCCAGAAGTTCTGTGAGTTCATCGATGCGTTGGGAGAAAAGTGCGAGTGCGTTTTTGATGGGTTCTGGTTCGAGCATATTGACGCCTGCCCGGGTGAGGGTTTCGATGGGTTCGCGGGAGCCCCCGGATTTGAGGAATCCGAGGTAGTTTTCGGTTTCGATTGTTCCTCCGTGCAGGACTTGTTGAGAGAGGCTGATGGCTGCGGAAATTCCGGTCGCATATTGATAGACGTAAAACGCACTGTAGAAATGCGGGATGCGCAGGAACTCGAGTTCGAGTTCTTTGTCGATTGTAAAATCGGGACCAAAATAAAGATCGAGTAATTTTCGATATTCTTTTTGGAAAACATCCAGAGTGAGCGCTTCGCCTGCTTCTTCGATTTCGTGAATACGCAGTTCGAACTCTGCAAACATCGTCTGACGGTAAAGAGTGGCACGAATATCATCGATCTGACGATTGAGTAAGTATGCGCGCATCCGTGGATCAGTCGTTTGTTCGAGCAGGTAATGGGTGAGGAGTTCTTCATTAAATGTTGAAGCGACTTCTGCGCTGAAGATGGGGTAGTTATAGTCCTGAAAATTTTGATATTTTTGGGAATACCAGGTGTGCATGGAGTGCCCTGCCTCATGTGCGAGTGTATAAACATCGGTGAACACATCCTTTTTATAATTCATGAGAATGTAGGGAGGATTGCTGTAACTGCTGCTGCTGAATGCACCGCTGCGTTTTCCTTTGGATTCATAGCGATCGCACCAGCGTCCACGCAGACCTTCTTCGAGAGTGCTGCAGTATTCTTCGCCAAGTGGTTGCAGGGAAGCAATCACAAGCGACACCGCATCGTCCCAGGAAGTAATTTTCTTCACTTCGTCCACCATGGGGACATAGGTGTCATAATGATGGATCTGATCGATCTTCAATGTTTTGCGACGCAGTTCATAATACTTATAGAGTGGCGCGAGTGAATCGCGTACGCTTTGGATCAGGTTTTTATAAACCGAAGTGGGGATATTATTTCCGAAAAGTGCTGCCTGCAGCGAGTCAGGGTAATTTTTTGCACGGGCATGAAAAACATCGGCTTTGACGGAATGAGAAAGTGTGGATGCCAGACCGAACTTGTGTTCGTCAATTTCCTTATAATACGAATGGAATGCTGCTTTACGAACCTCACGATGTGGATTGTAAAGGAGCTCAGAAAAAGTGCTTTGCGTCACCGGTACTGTTTCGCCTTTTTCGTTTTGAATCGTACCGTAATTGAGATCGACATTTGTTAACTGGCTATATGTCGTACTATGTCCGGAAACCGCAATGGAACCGAGCGCGAGGATACGTTCTTCGGAGGGTGTCAGCGTGTGAGGACGTTGGCGGTGAATCCGAGTGAGATACGTTTTCCAATCCTTGAGAATCGGGTCCTGAACAAAGCGGGTAAACTCCTCGTCGGAAAGGGTGAGGATTTCAGGTTTGATATAAGCGGACAAGGTGAGAACCGACATGTAAGCGTTTTCTGCGCGTGCGATCTTGTCCAGGTTATCCGCATTCGAGCTGTCTTCGGATTCCCGGAGGCTGGCGAAATGGTAAATGCGTTCCAGGCTGAGTTCGAGTTGCTTTACGAACTCGAGTGCTTCGAGAAGCGATGCGGAAGAAGTGGTCAATGTCCCCTGGAAAGCAGAAATTTTTGGTGTCTGTTCGATCAATTCCTTCAAAGCCGTTTCCCAGGCAGCATCATGGGGGAACAGCAGCGAGAGGTCCCAGGTATCTTCGACCGCAATCTCACCACGTAAAGGAATGCGTGCGGCATCCAACTGGGCGGAAAGATCTCCGCTATCTTTTGTTTGTCTTAAAGTATCAGTAAAGCGCGTCCAGGTATTTGTCATTATGGTATAATGAAATACCGTGTTACTCGCGAATAGTCAACCACGTGGAGTGCAGTGCACGTCTTCCTGAAGGATATGTTTCACGCCAAGAAAGTGCGCTGTCACCCTATTCTTTTTTCGCGTTATGAGAGCCGGAGAATTTTGAGGAAAATTTTTCGACGACATAGAAGCCGACGGGGATGATGAAGATGGCGATGAGTGTGGAGGTGAGCATTCCGCCGATGACGGCGCTTCCGAGGATTTTTCTGGAGGCGGCGCCGGATCCGGATGCGAGGAAGAGTGGGACGCAACCGAGGATAAATGCAAAGGAGGTCATGAGAATCGGGCGGAGACGGAGTTTGGCTCCGGTGAGCGCCGCATCAAGAAGCGAGTTCCCCTTTTCGTATTCCAGCTTTGCGAATTCGACAATCAGGATCGCATTTTTGGCGGCAAGTCCGATCAGCATGACGAGCCCGATCTGGGCGTACACGTTATTTTCGAGATGGCGGATTGCCAGCATTCCGACCGCACCAAAGACCGCAATGGGAGTACTGAGAAGCACGCTGAATGGAAGGCTCCAGGATTCATATTGTGCCGCAAGAATCAGGAACACAAAGAACAAGGAAAGAGCAAAAATGGTCCCTGGAGAAACTCCCTGTGCAGCTTGTTTTTCCTGAAACGACATCCCCATATAATCGAATCCCATATCCGGGGGCATGATTTCCGCAAAGGTTTCTTCCAGTGCTTTCATGGCTTCTCCGGAACCATATCCGGGAGCTGCTGCCGCGTTAATCTGGGCACTTTGATACAGATTAAAACGCATAATAAATTCCGGCCCGACCTGATGATGAACATTGATCAATGCCGAGAGCGGGACCATTTCTCCATTGGAGTTGCGGACATAAAACTGGTTAAGCTGTTCGGCATCGGTTCGATAATTTCCTTCTGCTTCCACGAAGACCATCCATTGACGTCCGAATCGGTTAAAGTAGTTGATAAACGATCCACCCATGAAGGTCTGGAGTGTTTTGTACACATCGGCGACATTGATGCCTTGTTTGAGAACTTTATCGCGATCCACTTCCACAAAAATCTGTGGCACATTCGGGAGGAGAGTGGTTGTGACAGATTGCAGTTCGGGGCGTTCGGAAGCAGCCTGGATAAATTTCGCGGTATTTTCGGCCAGGTAGGAAAGATCGCGTCCGGCTTTATCCTGGAGAAGCATGGTTACCCCACCGGATGCACCAATACCCGGGATCGCAGGTGGCGGAAATGCGAACGCAATTGCTTCCGGCATCTGCAGAAGTTTGAAATTCAAAATGCGCTGAATATTTTTTGCCCACTGATGCGGATCGGTGCGTTCTGACCATTCTTCGAGCGTGATGAAAAAGGACGCAGAATAGGTCGCTTGTACTCCACTGATCAGGCTGTAACCGATAATCGTTGTGGAATGCTTAATGCCTGCTGTATTTGCAAGCAGCGTTTCGATTTTACGACAAACCTCATCAGTGCGCTGCAACGAGGCCGCATCCGGAAGTTTTACGTTTAAAAATAAATACCCCTGATCTTCTTCCGGCAAAAATCCGGAAGGCAGTTTCTTTCCAAAAAATCCAATCCCGGCAGTCAAAACCAGAATCAAAACAAATGCGATACTCACTCGTCGAATCAGTGTGCGACAGGTATTGACATAGCCATTGGTCGCGCGTTCGAAAACCCGGTTAAACCAATTGAAAAACCGCTGGAGCAGGCCGTTGGATTCTTTCTTGGGGCGCAGCAACATCGCCGAAAGAGCCGGGCTGAGAGTCAGCGCGTTGAAAGCGGAAATAATGACAGAAATCGCAATGGTCACCGCAAACTGCTGGTACAGTTTTCCGGTAATTCCCGGAATAAATGCCGTCGGGATAAACACCGCAGAAAGAATCAGCGCGATTGCGATGACCGGGCCGGACACCTCTTTCATCGCTTGTACAGTTGCCTCGCGTGGAGACAATCCTTTTTCGATATGATGCTCCACGGCCTCCACCACCACAATCGCATCATCCACTACCAGCCCGATTGCAAGGACCAGCCCGAAGAGCGACAAGGTGTTGATGGAAAAACCAAACATCGGGAAAAACATGAAGGTCCCAATAAGCGAAACCGGTACCGCCAGCAGTGGAATCAAGGTCGCACGCCAGCTTTGCAGAAACAGGAAAACCACCAGAATGACCAGAATCAGCGCTTCCACCAGCGTGTGCATGATTTCTTTCATCCCCTCTGTCACTGCCAGTGTGGTATCTAAAGAAATTTCATAATCCAGTCCCGGTGGGAATGACTTTTTGAGTTCTTCCATTTGCGCTTTGACTCCATTTGCGGCTTCAATTGCATTACTCCCCGGAAGCTGATTGATCGAAAGCACCGCTGCGGCCTGACCGTTAAAACGTCCACGAATACTGTAAGTCTGCGCACCAAGTTCAATGCGTGCAACATCCGCAAGACGGACAATGGAGCCATCGGAATTGGCACGGATGACAATATTGGAAAATTCTTCTTCGGTGGAAAGACGCCCTTGTGCCCGGATCGCGTACGTGAATTCCTGTCCATCGGGAACCGGCTCCGCACCGATTTGTCCGGCAGGGTTTACGGAGTTCTGGATATTGATCGCGTTAAGAATTTCAGGGATCGTAATATTTAAATTTGCCAGTTGGTCGGGCTTTACCCAGAAACGCATCGCGTATTGTCCGGCGCCATAGACCTGCACTTTCGCAACCCCGGGAACACGCGTCAACTGGTCGTTGATATTGATGTTTGCGTAGTTGGCGAGAAACGTGGAATCAAACGTGTTATTGGGAGAATAAAGTGAAACGACCAGGAGCGGAGAGGACATGGCTTTTTGGACCGTGATACCGGTCGCCTGTACTTCGCTGGGGATCTGCGATGTCGCCTGGTTTTGGCGCATCTGGGTCAAAATCTGGTCGGTGTTCGCATCGCTTTCAATATCGAAATTGACGCGCATGTCCATGGAGCCATTATTCGAGTTTACGGAATACATGTAATTCATGTTATCCACGCCACTCATTTGCTGCTCAATGGGAGTGGCCACTGATTGCGCAACCGTCAAGGCGTCGGCGCCGACATAACTGGCACTGATCTGGATTTCGGGTGGGACAATATTCGGGAATTGGGAAATCGGAAGCCCAAGCATCGCGACTATCCCCATGATCACCATGATGATGGAAATGACCATGGCAACAATTGGACGTTTAATAAAAAACTGGATCATAGTGCTGGTGCGTTTTGAGTGAAAATGTAGTCAGAAATAAATGTGAAAAATAACGAAGGACGGGAAAGCACGGATATCCTTTTTTTTACGAAGGGTCTGCGGGAGTCGTTGCCGGGGCTGCCTCTGCGGGGGTGGGGGAAGTTTCTGCCGGAGCTGGCGTTGTGGGAGCTTCAGCGTTGGCTGGCGTTGCGGACGGAGATTCAGCAGCTTCGGAGGATTCGGAATTTTCGCCGGGAGCAGCAGCAGAGGATTCTTCGGCTGGCGGCTGATACGGCTGGGGCGTGACGGTCGCTCCATCTTTCAGTCGCTGGAAACCTTCGATAACGACTTTTTCGCCGGGATTTACACCTTCCGTGATGACCCAATTGGATCCATTACGGGAACCGACATTGACATTGCGGATGCTGGCGGTGTTGTCCTCATTTATTACTGCGACTTGGAAAACGCCCTGAAGCTCATTGATCGCGCGTTGCGGGATCAAAATGGCATTGTCCTGCGATTTGATCTGCGCACGGATTTTTGCGTATTGGCCCGGACGCAGAAGATGATCCGGATTCGGGAACTCTGCAATGAGGGTCAGCGTTCCGGTATTGACATCCACCTGGCGATTTCCGGAAACGATTCTTCCTTTGTGAGGGAAAACGGTTCCGTCTGAGAGGATCAACTCGAGTCCGGCTTCCGATGAACCGTTATTCAGTTCCCCAAATTCGCCGCGACGAAAACGAAGATACGTTTGTTCGTTGATGTTAAATTGCACTTTAATCGGGTGAATCGTCGAAAGCGTTGTCAGTGGACCGGAAGCAGGACCGACCAGATTTCCGATCTGGGCATTTGCAAGACCTGCGACGCCGGCAATAGGCGCTGTGATTTTGGTGAACTCAAGATTCAGAGCGGCGGAATCAGCGGCGGCTTTTGCTCCGGCCATTTCTGCCATTGATGCTTTATTGGCTTGAACTGCATTGTCGTATTCCATTTGAGAAATGGTTTTTTCTGTCCAGAGCTGGGTTGCACGTTCGAGGTCTTGTTGAGACTTGGTGAGCTTTGCCTGTGTCTGAGCCAGGTTTGCTTGTGCTTTATCAAAATCTGCTTGAAAGGGGCGAGGATCAATCTGGAAAAGAAGATCTCCTTTTTTGACCGGACGTCCTTCTTCGTAATTTTGTGAAAGGATGATGCCATTGACTTGCGCGCGAATTTCCGCATTGACCAATCCCTCGACGGATCCCAGCCATTCATCAAAAATCGGAACATCCTGCGTTTCCACCACTATATAAGATGCCGTTGGAGGAGGAATCTCCGGCATCTGCGGACGTTTGCAGGAAGAAAAAGTAATGGCAAGACTTAGCCCCGACAATAAACAGACGCGCGAAGCAAAATTTCTGGAACGGATGGAATGGAACATAACGGTAGAATGTTGGGATAATAGTTCAGGTTGTATAAACCAAAAAATATATAGGCTCCTTTAAACCATAAACCGCACAAAATGCACAGGATGATTTTTAAAAATTTAGGAGTGCGGTGACACGTCACCGCTTTTAACCGGGCGACACGTCGATCGAATCGACCCTTGAAGTTGGGTGACGGAGACGTCGGCAGGGGAGATTAGACGCTCCTGACCGATCAGGATGTGGGTTGTTTTTGGAAAAGGGATGGAAATTTTGTTGCCCAGTCGGCAGGAAGGCGCACGGGGCGCATGGAATGAATATCTACCAGTGCGAGCGATTGCCGGCAGGTGGTGAGCAATTCCTGATCGGATTCACGATGGATTTGAAAATCGCACCAGAAGCGCGAGCGTTCAATCGAGGTGATTTCTGCCGAAATGATCAGCGTATCTCCAATTCGACCGGGCCTGCGGTAATTGATTTCTGTACGAACTACTGCAGGCGTAATGCCGGTTTCAGGCAGATCCGTCAGTTTCCATCCAAGTTTTTCTGCTAATAATGTACGCGCGTATTCAATGATACGAAGGTATGCGACGTTATGCACGACACCGGCACAGTCGGTGTCATAAAACATTACACGGACGGTAGTTACGAGAGAAAGTGGGTTTTGTGACTGATCCATAACGGGTGTATTGTGGCGGTTTTACGTCAGAAAATCCAATGGAAAAAATCAGAGGAGAAATGAAATTGAAACATCAAGGGGTTTGCTATCAGAGTTAAAATCTACTAAAATACGTCATTAATATGGAGAGGGAGAAATGAAAATTGCCTATTTATTCAGCCGATACCCGGTGGTGTCGCAGACGTTTTGCGAAACAGAAATGCTGGCACTGGAGGCAATGGGAATCGACTTGACGATTGGCTCGATCCACGAAGCAACCACGAGTTTTCGTCATGGACATAGTAAATTGCTGAAAGCCCCCGTGTATTACGCACCACCGATTCCGGTGCGAAAACGCTGGGAACAGTTGGCAAAACAGGATGGCGATTGGCCGGATGAATTGATTGCAACCCACGACGAGCGATTTGGTGCCGATATGAAATCCGGTCTGCGTGCGCGCAATGCGCTTTATTTTGCAAAATTGTTTCGCGAAAAAGGCGTCCAGCATATTCATGTGCATTTTGCCAATCGCGCAACGCATACCGCCATGTTTATTAGCCAGTTGAGCGGTATTCCCTTTAGTTTTACTGCACATGCGCAGGATTTCATGGTGGATTTACCGGAAGAAATGGTGCGGGGATTTGTAGAGGCCGCAAAATTTGTGGTGGGGGTCAGTGATTTTAGTTGTGGGTTGCTGAAAAAAATGTGCCCGGGACACGAAGAAAAAATTCATCGCGTTTATAATGGAATTGATGTGGAAAAATTCCGTTCCGGTGTACATGTCAACAGTGTGCCGAAAATTGTCAGCATCGGACGATTGATAGAGTTCAAGGGGTTTCGTCATTTAGTTCAGGCATGTGAAGGGTTGCGGGAACGTGGATTGGAGTTTGAATGTGAAATTATCGGGGATGGGCCATTGCGGCAAGAACTGGAGGAAATGATTGAGAAGGCTGGTCTGCAGGATTATGTGAAACTGCGAGGGATTTTATCGCAGGAAAATGTAGCATTGCATTTGCGCGAAGCAGACTTGTTTGTCTTGGCGTCGGATATAGATGACAAGGGAGCGAGTGATATTTTACCGACCGTGATTCTGGAAGCGATGGCATGCGGACGTCCGGTGATTTCTACGGATGTGGCAGGGATTCCTGAGATGGTGCGCGATGGGGAAACCGGGCGGGTGGTGAAGCGAGGGGACATTAAAGGGTTTGTTCATGCGATGTTTGAATTGCTGGCAGATCATGAACAACGTCGGGATTTTGGAGCCGCAGGACGTCGGCGCCTGGAAGAACAATTTACCGTTAAACAGACTTCTCGCGCGCTGAAAGAATTGTTTGAAAAATATGCGGACACGAGCGTAACAGCGTCAGAAAAAATAGAGGAAAGAAAAAAAGGGACAGATGTTTTATTGTTGAATTCAGCATGGCCGGATAAGGAGTTTCCTTTAATGGAAACAGAAAAAAATGCGCTGGAGCAGGCCGGAATCAGCGTGCGTGCACTTGTTTGCAATGTCATAGATGGAAAATGGTTAAAAGATGTTGATGTCCGACCTATTGAATATTTTCCTGACATGATGCTGCTGGAGGCAGATTGGCGGGCGTATTCAAAAGAGGCGCATAAGCTCGAGCAAATGCGTTGGGAATTTGGAGACGGAATTTCAACCGAAGTATTTCTGGAATCAGCGAAGGCGGCATTGTGGTTGCAATTGCGTGAAGGTGATTTCAAGGATCGGCATTTGCATGTGTATGGACAAAAAGCATTATTAACAGGAGTGCTTTGGAAACGGCTGTCCGGCGGTGGAAGGATTTCTGTGACATTGGAACGCAAGCCGGAGTGGCCGGATGAGGTGTTGAAAATACTTTTGGGAGAGGTGGTGGGGGGAAGGGCGGCTTCGCGATTGTTGGTCGAGCGGTTTGATCGTGTGTTGAAAGTGGATTACGATGCCTGGCGACCTGCAAAAAGTGCTTCCGGCGGTGGAGTGTTCCGTATATTCCAGCGCAAAAAAGAAGACGAAGATTCTTCATGGGGCGGGATGTTGCCATCGGAAAAATGGGTGGAAGATATTGTTGCCTGGAGCCGGTTAGGATGAGCGAAAAACTTGCGGTGGTGATCCCGCTATATAATCACGCACACTTTATCCGGCAGGGCATAGAAAATGTATTGAACCAGACCCGCCCCGTGGACCGTATTATTATCGTGGATGATGGGTCCAGGGACGAGTCGGTAAAGGTGGTGAAAGCATTGGCCGAAACCGATTCCCGGATCGAAATCTACGAACAGGAAAATGCCGGTGCACATGCCGCGATCAATCGTGGAATCGCATTGGCTGAAGGATGTGCATTCGTCGCTATTTTAAATTCAGATGATATTTATGAACCGGAACGGTTTGAACGCCTCTTGCCTGAACTGGAAAAATATCCGGACATACAGTTAGTTTGTTCTAATTTACGACTTATCGATGACGCCGGGGAGGTGTTGGGGATGGAGCAATCACGTGCGGCCTGGTTTGAAGATGCCTGGGCACAGAAAGAAGAACAGGTTCATCGCTGGTTAGGAAAAGCGAATTTTGTGGGAACCACCAGTAATTTTCTGGGACGACGCGAATGGTTTTTAAATCACCCGATGCGAGACTTCCGGTATGCGCATGATTATTTTCATTTACTGGAAGCGGCATTTGCGGATGGTATCCGGATTCTGGATGAAAAGTTGTTACGGTACCGCGTGCATGAAACAAATACGATTACGACGACAGCAGAAAAGCTGACGGGAGAAATGATCCGGGTGCATTGGGAGTTTTTGCGTGAAATTCGAGAGAAGATTTTAAAGGACGAAAAGACACGAGTGAAATGGGCGGAATACCTGGGAAGCAGTTTTTTGAATCGAAGCAGTTTTCGGGTGGATGTTTTTTTGGCGTTACTTTCCACTCTCGGGTCGGAAGTGGAATGGTCGGCAGAACTTTTGGGTGGCGAGGATGTGATGCAACGGTTTCCAGAGCTGGCAGAATTTCCAAATGCAAACATGGTTCACATGGGGCGGGACTGGAATCGGGTACGAAAAGAATTAAAGGAAGCTAAAGCACAATTAGAAGGGGTAAAGAAAGAAAATCGTACACAATCCCTCTTGATGAAATCCCGTTGGGCAAGCCTGGGACGTTTATTGGGGTTGGGTGGGCGTGGCGCGGGAGACGGATGGGTAAATCTCGGAGCAAAATTAGGTTCGGGGAGGTGTCGGGAGATTTTGCGTGCAGAAGAAAAAAAATAAAATTTGAGTGTGGGATTTGAACGAAAATTCTTTTCTTCTTTCTGCAAACAATTTATAATAAAGAGATGAACCTGACTCCTGAGGAAATCCACATGCCTGCGCTTCAAGAGTTACGTGAGTTGGCACCGGATGATCCATCTCTTCTTAATGAACTTCTGGAAACTTTTTATTCTGAAACATCTAAACTTCTGGCAGACTTGCCACAGGCGATTCAGGGAAGTGATTTCAATACAGCGTATCGTCTCATCCATACGATCAAAGGTTCTGCTGCGACTTTTGGACTAACGAAACTCCATGCGCTTGCTTTGGAGATCGAGACGCAAATCAAATCCGACGCACCACCTCCCGCAACTTCCCTTGCTCCGCAAATCGATCTCTTGAAAGAACAATTCGCGTTGTCCTATCAACTTCTGGAGACCAGTATTTAGGAGTTTGGGCATTTTCAAGTGGGGCGTATTTGGAGTGCGGCGGTTTCCGCTGCTTTAGATCATAGCGAATGGGATGTACGAATAGCCTTTGCTTGGCGAAACACACACGTCATTCGAACCGAAGCGGTGCAGAGCCCCGCACTTCAAATTCTTCCCGTGTGGTGGGAAAAATCTCTGACATGCCAGAGCAATTCGCATTGTCCTATCAATTCCTAAATGCCGGTTGGAGGAGGGACTGAAATGCGGGGCCGAAGAATTTTAATAACAGAGAGGGCGTGAATGACTGCGGAGAATGCATGGGGGAGCGGAGAGCAATCTCTGCAGCGGAGCCGGCGAGATATGTGGCGAGGCGGGCGGCGTCGGGAGGGGAGAGTGGAAGTGCAAGAAAAGCCGCGATCATACCGGTGAGCACATCGCCCATTCCGCCGGTTGCCATAGCAGGAGAGCCCGTGGGATTATAAGTAAGTGGCGTAGAGCGACTGGCAATCAGCGTACGTGCGCCTTTTAATAAAAGGGTTGCAACGGAAGTCTCGCAGAACCAGGCTGCAACCGCTTCACGTGTCATGTTTTTTGAAGCGGGATGCAGTAAAGCCATTTCTCCGGGATGAGGAGTAAGCACACGATTAGCAGCAAGTGAACCGAGCGGAACTTCCTGCATCGACAAAATGCGCAGCGCATCGGCGTCGATCACACATGGGTTGGGGAAATTCTGGATAAGCTCGAGTGTCAGTTTTTCATATCGGGTTCCGAGGCCTGGACCAAGTGCCAGTACATCGAAATTGCTTTCGAGAATCGATGTTGCAGACTCCAGTGGGGAGACCATTACCTCCGGCGGACAACATGCCGTGATTGCTGGATACGATTCAGGAGGAACAAAAAGAGAAATGAGTCCGCCGCCTGCATGGAGTGCTCCGGAAGCAGCTAGAGCACCTGCTCCAAAGAACCCTGGGGCGCCTGCGAAAATGGCGATACGTCCGTAATTTCCTTTATGGGAATCGGGGGGGCGTGTGGGGAGAAGGTGGCGCAGGTTCCCGGGAGTTGAAATGCGGCGGGATTGGGGAGTAACCGGAGGCGATTGCAGATAAGGAAGAGGGATACAGGCTAATTGTCCAACGGAGTTGATCGCCGGTTGTTTCACAAGACAGGATTTAGGAAATCCGAGTGTCAGTGTGAGATCCGCGACAATACCTGGCGATGTCGGTTCCCCGGATTCAGGATCGAGGCCCGAAGGGATATCGATTGCAATCACCGGGATGCCAGTTTGTTCACCCAATTGAGAAAGTGCTTGTGCAGTCTTTGCCAGATCCCCATGCAGGGGAGGTCGTGCACCTGTTCCCACCAGCGTATCCAACGCAATCGTGGTCGAAAAATCGGCAATGAAATTTAAATTTAACAGATCCGGACTACTAGTAGAAACAACAACCTGATCCCGGATTTGCTGGAATTTTTCTTTCGCAAGTGGCGTCAAAGACGATTCGAAAACAGGAAGAGAAGAAGCAGAAAGAAGGAGAGAAACTTTTTTTCCGGAAGCAAGAAAATGGCGTGCGACCACAAACCCATCTCCTGCATTATTGCCTTTTCCGGAAGCAAGAATCAGGTGCGTCGTACGAGGGAATCGAAGCAGAATTTCACGTGTCAGCTCCCGACCTACCCATTCCATGAGCTCATCCGGAGAGGTATCGTGTACAAATGCTTCCTCCTCAATCCGGCGCATTTCTTCTGCAGAAACGAGGATGCCGGAATCCTGAATCCGGATGGTACTCTTACTGAACTCCCGGAAATTTTTCTGATGGTCTGAAGTCATGATTTTTCAAGTGAGTACATGCATGGGCGCAAATATGCTGGTTCAGACATAAGGAAGAAACGACTTCCTGTTCTGGCTCTATAAATTTTCCGGGCGGTCAGAAATTTTTGGCTGCTGGAGGGCTGGATCATACGGTACGGGGGCATCCAGAACTCCTCCGACGACTCCGACCGCGCCTAAATCATTTTGTTTGAGCCGTGGAACGGATTTATCGACCACATGATAAATGTCGCGGGTACGGACTTCCCCATCCAGGCTCAATTGAGAATACTGGTAGGACCGTGGCGCGATGCGATGGAGAATATGGATTTCATTATTCACATCGAATTTGATATCAGGGTCATCGAATCGGAGAAAGGGGCCGATAGGAGCCGTTAAATACACGACACCGTTCTCTGTATCTTCGATGCGGACATACAGACGTGTAATGTCGCGTGGGCGATGAGACATTAGTGTAAAAGTACGTTTTTCGTTTGTATCGGGAGTCCCCACTGTCTGCTGCCAGAGCATGCGTCCTTCGGTAATTTCTATCTGGATATGATTGGAAGAAAAAAACTGATTGGTGAGCGCATCATAAATGTTTGCGCGAGCACGGTAAGTCCCATAATCCCGGAGGGAGTAAAGCGGGTTAATATTCATGGTACGTCTGACGGTTGCACCCCGCGGGATTTCCAGAGGTGGAACAAAATACTGGTTATCAAGTGGCGGGACCAGACGTCCGTTTTGTCCAGTAATTTCAAACCCGAACCAGGGTTGTTGTGGAGTGTCCTTGAGCAGGAGATCTCTTCCGGAAAGATTGGTGATGCTGACGGCAACTAAAATCGGTTCGTATCGAACAAAGAGCGTACGAGCGGCTTCTAATTTGATTCTAATCTGGGCAGAAGCTGTGGGCAGGGTGCTGACCAGAGCAACCATAAAGAGAATAAGGCATACGAACTTTTTCATAGAACTTTAAAAGATACGACTGAAATTCCTGCTTTGCGAGTTAATTTTCTGGTGGCGAAGGGTTACGAATCAAACGCCGGATGAGGTTTGGGAAGCGAGAATACACAAAACTCAGGGAAATCAGCACCAGGGCAAGAATCAGAAATGCCAGCATACGTTGCAGGGAATCAAGTTTCCAGACATCATAGAGCATGACTTTAATGAGGCAGACCCCGAGGATAAGGATTGCGGTCATGCGGTAGGATTTTTGACGGACCCATAATCCGAGCAGAAGAACTGCTCCGGCGTAGAGGGACCAGGTTCCGGTGCTGACCAAAGAAGAGGAGGAGTCGAAGTAGGCAGCAAGCCAAAGCCAGAAGAGCAATAACCCAGCTAAACCAATCAGCTCTAAAAATCCCTGTTGGGCGGAAGGTCGCAAATCCGGCTGGCGTGTCAAAAGATGACTGGCGATCAGGAAAATGGGCGTAAGACACAAAAAGAAGGAGAGAAACGGCATATCTATAAAACTTTCACTACGCGAAAAGTAAAAATATTTATAGAAATCAAAGATAATTTCCCCAAAAGCATAAATGGAGAAAAATGTGTAAAATATTCCGGCTAAAAAGCGGGAGAAACTGGTTCCTCCGCGTGAGAACATAAAAGCGACAAACGCCAGGAATGCGAGGATGATAGAGGCTTGGTAAGTAGGAAAAACATAGTTTGCCCATTTTATAAAAAGAAATGTTCCGGCAATACGGTAGAAATAAATACCAGGAGATTTCCATTTATTTTGCGGATGTCCAATGAGCGATAGTGCAGTAGCGGAGATACTGAACAGGCAGGCACAGATAAACAATAAAAGCCCACTGTGTGGAAATTCCCGTGATGCACCATAAGAAGAAAGCCATTGCGTCAAGAAAAGGAATAAATAGGGCTGAAGCGACAGTACAATGAGTTTACTCCGGTGCAGAGGGAACAAAAATAAAATGGTGAATGCAATGAAAGTCGCATATCCAAGTTGGACTACGTATGGCTGCTGGATATACCGCAGACCGATAAACAGGGAGGCGTGCGAAAGAAGCCCACAAAAAATCCCCAGTAGCGATATTCGCGTAGCAGCCGTTTTCTGAAAATTTGTTTCTGAAGCAAAAGAAACGTTTTTGGAGGCGTCCTGTAGCCACGTCGTCGCCAGTAAAAGAATTCCGGTCATGAAACACCCGGTAAAATTCATTTCGGGATCCGTAAATACATGGAATGTGGCGATCAGGCACGCGATGAAAGAAGTGAATCGGGCGGCTCTTGTCAGTTGGAAGCTGCTTTGTGCCAGCCAGGCAAGAATGGTCGCCTGGGCAGCAAAGGCAATGGCCGATTGGTAACCGGAGAAATATTGTGCACTCGCAACAAAAAGCGCGATGATGGAGTGAACGAAATAAAGCGATTGAAGATGCCGGTGTTCTTCGTTCGGGAGTTTTTTATAAGCAAAATAAGCAAATGCTCCCCAGGTTGCGGCGATGGTGAGTGACAAAAGATAGAGGTTGTCCTGAAGAAATTCGCTCAGGGTGAGGGTGAAAAATAAAAAGCCGGAAGCATTGTTGCCTGTAATTAAAAGCGATTGATGAAATTTTCGTCGCGCGTGAGGGGTAGGTTTTGGGAGGTTCCAGGAGATAAAGGTGAAAATCCCCCAGTAACAGCAAAGAAGAACACAAAGTGCTGAAACAGGAATGCTCGACGAAGTAGAACTCCTCCACCACCATTCATCGATAAAATAAGGATTCCAGCGTAAATAACCGGCATAGGTCGCAGAAATAGAAAGGTAAACAAGGGTGGGCCAGTAGTGCTTTAACAGAAGTTTTGCAATAAATACGGCCAGTATCAGGTTCGATACCAAGGTGAAAAATCCGGAGGGATTGATGAAGGCTGCAAAATAGGCCAGAATAAATGCAAAAATCGCCAGAAGTTGAGACGTTTTTTTGTCCGCAAGAAAGGCAATGAAGCCGGCAAACAAAATTAAGAGAATCCCCGCCAGGACCGGGCTTTCAATGATGCGCAAAGAAGAAATGTAATGGGCCGCAAAAAGGGTGTAATATCCGGTAGCTAAACCAGTCCCAAAGATAATTCGCCCAAAATTTCGAAGATTCCGTGAGCTGGATTCTAAGCGCCAGCCCAGAATGCTGATGGCCGCACTGGCAAGCGCCATCAGACCGATTTTTCCTGCAGCCTGCAATTGTCCAAAAAAATTCTGGTACAGGAAATTTGCAAACGAAACAAATGCAATCAGAAGGAGGACTGCACCAATACGAATAAACCAGTACGTGGCAAGGCGAAATTCAAAGGGAGATTTTTCGGGCGGTGGTGCTTGCTGGGAGGGGGGTGCCGGCGGCGCCGGTGGAACTTGTGGGGACGGTGGGGACGGTGGGGACGGTGGGGACGGTGGGGACGGTGGGGACGGTGGAGTTTGTGGGGATGTGGGGATTGGAGGGGGGAGGACAGGGTCGGGATTCCGAGGAGTTGCCTCAAAATTTATTTCGTCCTGAAGCAACACGATGCTTTTATCGAGCTTCGCAATTTTAGAGGCCAGCTCTGCTTGTCTTTGACGCAGTTCAGATTGTTCATTTTGCAGAACGGCTAATTGTTTCAAGACATCGTGGGGATCCATAAAGCTTAATCGTTACGTGGGTGTAATTCGGCGGGGAGTGAAAGGGTAAGCAATCGAAAGGGGGGCGTCGCTTTGTTTTCTCCCTGATGAAAAAAGGGCGATAAATGCAGTTTGTTTACTACCACTAAAAGACGATGCTGTGCATCAACGACAATAGAGTTTGGCCAGAGTAACCAGTCTTTCGTGAACAGGATTTCGTAGGTTCGGCTGGGGCGGATGACTCCGATGGCATTGTGGTTGATATCCGTAATATAGATATTATTTTCTGAGTCGATGTCGATGCCCTCGGAGGGAGGTTTATCGGAATAGCGCTCTACGAAACTGGAGAGTTCCTTGGAAGAAAGTGCGGGGTTAATGAGAGTGGCAATGGGGATGCGATAAAGCGTTTTAGCACTCATGGCACCAAAATAAAGGTGCTGGGACTGAGAATCGATGGCAATAGGATTGATACCGACAACCGGCTCGATCGTTTTGTCATTTTGCTGCAGGGTCAGTGGGGTTCCGCCAGGCGTGAGTTTTACATTTTTTTCGGGAACCACAGAGGGGTCGCCCTGGAGAACTCGGCGGATGGTGTTGGAGCGCAAATCGATTACAATGATGGCAGCGGTTTCCGGAGTGGCGGTGTCTGCAATAAAAACGTGCTGGTTTTTCAGATCGATAGCGAGGTCGTTGAGTAGCGATTTTGGAGTGGTGTAAGGTTCAGGGATAAAAATGACAAACTCCCAGGTTTTGCTGGAAGGGTTCCAGCACAGGAGACGAGGAGTGGTTTCTTTGTTTGAAGGAAAAGAATCGGATTCCATTTCCTGAGAGCCAGGAAGTACCCCTGTGTCCAGCAACCAGAATCGCCCCTGGGCGTCGCAACGAACCCCCATGGGACGATGGAAATCAATCTGGTCTTTTTTGTCCAGGTGCGATTGATCAGGAAATGGCCGGGGCGTCGGATCGTCAGACGTTAGGGTCAGCCATTTTTCCGAACGATTAAAAAAGGGATGCACGCTGAAAACAATCTGACCATGCGAATCAATCGCCGCATTTCCAGGTGGAATATCCAGTTCAAGTGACTGTTGAACTTTTGCATTCGGCAAACGATCGAGAACTTCCTGCGCGCAAACAGAGGCACACAGGAGAAGTATCAGGCTGCAAAAAAAATAGCATCTGCGCATTGGCGACAGTTTGTAGCAAAAATAATCAGAAATGAAAAGAAAGAAGAAAAGAGAGAATATCAAAGAGGATATACGAAAATTTGGCTTTTGATTGTCAGCAAAGAAAGGAAACGATAAGATGAAAAAATGACTCAACAAAATGAACCGGCAACATTAGCCCGTAGAATTGGTCTTTTTTCGTTAATTGTTTATGGGGTGGGGGATATGATCGGGTCCGGGATTTATGGAACGATCGGGGTCGCCGCGGGTGCAATGGGAAATGCAGTGTGGCTGGCATTTTTGATTTCGATGTTCGCGGCGATGCTGACCGGCCTTTCGTATGCCTCGCTGGGATCCCGCTACCCGAAAGCAGGGGGAGCGTCGTATGTGATGCAGCGTGCATTTAAACGTCCGTTTTTATCGTATGTGGTCGGGCTGGCGGTGGCGGCCTCCGGTTTAACTTCAATGGCGGCAGCAGCAAATGTTTTTGCAAGTACGTTAATTCCGGTTTTTCCTGAGGTGCCGGTTAAAGGGATTTTGATTGGCTTTGTGGTTCTTTTGGCAGTGGTGAACCTGGTCGGGATTAAAGAGTCGATGCGGATGAATCTTATTTGTACCGCAGTGGAAGTCGGGGGGCTCATTTTTATTATTATAGTAGGAGCAAAATACTGGGGAAATGTCGATTATCTGGAAGTGCCGGATGGTGCCAGTCTGACAGCTCCCCTGTTGCTGGGTGGGGCAGTTCTGACTTTTTATTCGTTTGTTGGATTTGAAGACATGATCAATGTCAGTGAAGAGGTGAAAAATCCGGAACGCAACATGCCCAAAGGGATTCTGTATGCATTGTTGATTGCAACGGTGTTGTATATGGCGATCAGCATCACCGCGGTTTCGGTAGTGCCATATACAGATCTGGCAAATCCTGAAAAGGGGGCGCCACTGGTACAGTTGACCGGAATTGCTTCTCCCTGGTTACCGGGTTGGGTGTTTGGTGCTATTACCCTGTTTGCGGTGGCAAATACGGCATTGCTGAATTACATCATGAGTTCCCGAATGTTGTATGGGATGTCGAACCAGAAATTGCTTCCAGATACTTTTGGAAAAGTGCATGTAAGGTTTCGCACTCCGTACATGGCGATTTTATTCCTGGGAGGCGTGGTTTTGATTTTGGCTTTGATTGGAAATATTGCACAACTGGCATCGGCAACCAGCCTGCTTTTGCTGGCATGTTTTTGTTTAGTGAATGCGGCTCTGGTCATCTTGCAACGGCGTGAAGGGGAGCCACCTGGACGTCTGGAAATCCCGGCATTTATTCCGGTATTAGGGTTCCTGGTCTGTGGAGGATTGATTTTTGCACGGGTAACTGCACCCAACGCAGAACCGAGAGCCCCCTTCATTGCCCTCGGACTGGTCGTGTTGATTTCCATCGTCTATTACTTCATGCGCCCGGCCGAAGTCCTGAAAACCATGGGGAAATAATTCCCCGGGAGCACCGACGTCCCACAAACTTTGGAGTGCGGCGGTTCCCGCCGATTTGGATCATATCGGATGGGACATGCGAAAACAGTTTAAGTAATCGTAACTCTCGGATCGTTCGAGTCAAAGTATCGCAGGGGGCGCCTTCCAAACATTGCGTTTTTAAAGTCGGATTTGTGCTAATTCAGAAAATATATCTGGAACCACTCTTGTCCAAAACCCTTAAAAATCACCGTTCTAGATTACCCTTACAGGGTTTATTCTGTTGTTCCGCCAGACCCAGGGCGTTGTCCTGGTCTGACATAGGTTGCCCCTTCAGGGCACTGCTGTTCGAAGGATACGTGAGGCGGAAAAAATAAAAATTTACAGATTTATTTTGTTACAATCCAAGGCGGCGGAAACTGTCGCACCCAAAAATCTGCCGACGAGGACGTCGGCGTATCCAGGAAAAAAAGCGACCAGCAAGAAGA
This sequence comes from uncultured Chthoniobacterales bacterium, assembly GCA_934667795.1. Classification (GTDB taxonomy): domain Bacteria; phylum Verrucomicrobiota; class Verrucomicrobiia; order Chthoniobacterales; family CAKUMP01; genus CAKUMP01. The sequence goes on from CAKUMP010000002.1 coordinate 28,727, forward strand.
CCTGCCGACGGGGACGTTAGCGTTCCCGGTACAAAAAAAGGCAGGTTCAGGAATGCCTGAACCTGCCACTTAGGGGGAAATTTGTAAGAACTTTTTCCTGCTTATTCAGCGGGGTTAAGAACTTCTGTTGAGCTGGACAACCAGGGGTTATCTACGTCAGTGTCTTGAACGAATGCATTTTTCGTTCTGTCTCCCTTACGTGGGACGTAGTAAGTTGCACCATCATCTTCTGTGACGGTGTTTTCTACCGTGCCGGAAGTATCAGCATAAATCACGATTGCTTTTTTACCTGCCCAGACACCGCCTTTTTCACCTGTATTACTGGTGTAAGTGGGGTCTGTTTCGGTGCCACTTGCAAAACCGTCTGCGATGAGCGGCCAGGAAGGGTTGGAAGTATCGTTAAGTCCCATGACATAAGCAAAATGGTTTTCACCTACTTCAAGAGTTTCACCGGTATTGGTATAGCTTTCGAAAGTTCTTTTGGTGTTGTTATCAGGAGTGGTGGGGGACCATTCTGATTTAGCAACAGCGAAAATCGTTTCACTCGGGATATAGTCAGGGATTAACGCAGCAAATGCCTGGTTGGAATTCGCTGGAGTTCCTGCAGCACTTGGTACGTTTGTTCTTGGGAAAACCCCATCGTTATCGATTGCGAACATTTTCATAGCCAATGCGATCTGTTTCGCATGTGCCAGGGCTTTGGTTTGCTGTCCGCGTTCCGTTACGTTGTTATAAACCGGAAGAGCGATCCCTGCGAGAATCGCGATGATGGTGATCACCACGAGCAACTCAATCAAGGTAAACGCTTTTAAGGCATTAGACTTTTTCATGATATTATTAAAGGTTAAATTCTATGGCGAATTACAGTTATTGCAATTGCTACCTGAGAACACCATCGCACCTGTTTGTTACTGCTTTGTTACCGCCAGGCAGATTTTCTTTTTTTTACGGTGTAAAAGAGTACCCGACCTCACGAATGGTGTGAATATAGGTCGGAGTATGGGGGTTCGGCTCGATTTTATTACGAAGAGTGGTGACAAATCGGTCGATGGATCTCGGGGTGACATCGGAATGGTGCCCCCAGACTTCGTTGAGGATGGTGTCGCGAGAGAGTGCGCGACCTTTATTTTCGAGAAAAAAACGCAGAAGATCGAACTCTTTGGGGGAGAGCTTGATGGGAGAATCTTCGTGAAGCAGGGTTCGAGAAGAGATATCGAGTGTGAAATTACCGAATTTGAGGGTGGTTGGAAGGTGAGATCGGTGCCGCCGGATCAGTGCCTGGCAGCGTGCCAGAAGTTCACGGATACTAAAGGGTTTTGTCATGTAATCATCCGCCCCCAACTGAAGCCCGCGGATTAAATCCTCTTCCTCATCTTTCGCGGTGAGCATCAGAATGGGAGTGGTGATTTTCGAGGAGCGAAGGAATTTCAGGATTTCATATCCATTTGCCCGTGGAAGCATGACATCGAGCAGAATCAGGTCAAATTTCTGGGTCAGTGCAATATCGATAGCAGACTCTCCATCGGCGATTGTGGTGACGGAATGCCCATAATTTTCGAAACTATCCTTGAGTCCACGCAGGATAGCTGGGTCGTCTTCAACAATTAAAACGTGGAAAGAAAGGTTATGAGGCATGGCGAGAAGAGTTGGTTACAGGAGCAGAAGCAGAGTGGACAGGAAATGAAATGGAAAATGTACTTCCTGACCCGGGCGTGCTGGTCACCTGGATCGACGCATGATGATGGCGGACAATATGTTGAACGATAGAAAGTCCGAGTCCACAGCCTTCCTGTGAGCGTGAGAGGCGGGAATCGAGTTGATGAAAAGGGAGAAAGATTTGGGAAATTTCGTTTTCCGGGATGCCGATCCCCTGGTCCTGGATGGTGATGTGAACATGCGTGGGAGTAACTTCTGAAGCAAGCGAGATAATGGGGGGGGGCGTGGAATATTTGAGTGCGTTTTCGAGCAGGTTTACAAAGAGCGTGGTGAGAGATTCGGTGTGACCGAGGACGGGCGGGAGGTCGGAAGAAACATTTAAAGAAAACTGACAATGTGGCGGTCCAAGCTGGATATGAAGAGACTCAACGGCCAGTTGGATGGGGTCGTAGAGATTCAGAGGTTGAAGATCAGGGGCAAAAAGACCGGATTCCATACGGGCATGGGTAAGAAAATTCTGAACGATGCGTGAGATACGGGTGTTTTCGTGCAGCATCAGGTCGAGATAATCCTGGATCTGGGATTGGGAGGGATTGGGGGTATCCTTGAGAGTTTCAAGTAAAAGCCGGATAGACGTGACAGGCGTTTTGAGTTCGTGTGCGACAGAAGCAATCGTGGAATTACGCAGTTCATGGAGTTTGATTTGTTTGGAAATAGCATGCCCTGCCAGGAGGGCAACCAGCAGGATAATGACCAGTAGCCCGACCGCAAAGGAGAGATAAAACTGGGTTTGCTGCCAGAAAGATTGTTTGAGAAGTCCGGTTTGGGAGGGGAAAATAGCAACTTCCCAGCCAGGGAGTACATGCGAGAGGTTCTGAGAAGCCAGTGGCTGTCGGGAAATGGAGGAATTTTTGGTGGGAGTATTCAGGTTGGTGGAAACCACAATCTGTACATCGCTGCCAAGTGCGGAACGGTAAAATTCCTCTACGACTTCAATCAAAGTGGCTTCTTGTCGGAGGCAAATGAAAAGGTGCTGGTCGGTAAAAAGCGCCATGCCGAAAACAGTTTGCATGCCCGGCAGTTTTTTCCATGTATTAGGAGGCCATGAGAGCAGTGGTGATGCCGAAGGAAGGCGCTCTAGACGGCTTTGAGAAAGTAGCAGCGCATCCTTTAGTTTGGTTGCTGCAAAAATGGGCGGTGGCGATGCCGGAAAAACGGCCGATTCGTCTTCCAGCGAAAAAACCAGCAGCCCATCCATATAAAAATTCTGGACTGCAGACTGAAAGACTTTTTCAGGGGGAGCGTCCAGTTTTAGGGGGAGGGTTTCGGTAAGAAGGCGATTTTGAAGGAAATTTCCTAATGTGCTTAAATGCGCGGAATAAAGTGGGGTGAGGCGTTCGCGAATATCATGCTGCTCAGACAATGTTGCTTCGATCATAAACCGGATCGCAATTGCCGTCGGAAAAAGCGGAAGCAATACCAGAAGCAGGATGAGTGCGCGAAGTTGTCGAGGTTTGATTTGATAATCGGAAGCCACAGTGCAAAAAAACGGATTATTTTAGGGGTGCGTCAGGTGAAGGGTCGGGTTCCGGGCGGAAAACGACTGCCCCGAGGGGAGGAAGGACAACTTCGATCGAATAGGCCTGCCCCTGCCAGGGAATAGGGTCGGCCGTGGAACCCCCAAGGTTGCCAACGTTTGATCCATCATAAAGCGCCGAATCCGTATTGAGCACTTCCTGGTAAAAGCCCGGAAGCGGAACGCCAACACGATAGGAGTCACGGACGACCGGCGTGGCATTTAATAAAACGACCAGTGGCGACCCGGATCGGGATTTTCGAAGAAAAGAAAAGACGGAGTTGGCAGAATCGTGCAGGTCAATCCATTCAAACCCTTCAGAGTCGTGGTCGCTTTCATGCAACGATGGCTCCCGACGATACAACGCATTGAGGTCGGCAATCAGACGCGAAATCCCTTGATGACGCGCATGCGACAGCAAATGCCAGTCGAGGCTCTGGTTGTGATTCCATTCTGCAAATTGTGCAAATTCTCCACCCTGGAAAAGCAGTTTTTTCCCGGGATGTAAAAACATCCACCCGAAGAAAAGCCGAAGGTTGGCAAATTTCTGCCAAAGATCACCAGGCATTTTCTGAATCAAAGAGTTTTTCCCATGCACGACCTCATCATGGCTCAAGACCAGAATGAAATTTTCATGAAAAGCATAAATGAGGGAAAAAGTCATATCCCCGTGATGGTAACACCGATGCACAGGATCTTTTTCAATGTACTGCAACGAATCGTTCATCCACCCCATGTTCCATTTGAACCCGAAACCGAGGCCGCCAAGGTAGGTGGGCTGTGTTACCCCCTGCCAGGCAGTGGATTCTTCCGCCATGGTCAAAATGCCCGGAAAACGCGCGTAACAATGTTCGTTCAGTTCCTTGAGAAACTGGATGGCTCCCAGGTTTTCACGCCCCCCATGGATATTCGGAATCCAGGCACCATTTTCTCTGGAATAATCCAGATAAAGCATCGAGGCAACCGCATCGACCCGAAGCCCATCAATGTGATATTGATCCAGCCAGAAGAGTGCATTTGCGATAAGAAAATTGCGCACTTCGTGCCGATCGTAGTTAAAAATGAGCGTTCCCCAGTCCTGGTGTTCGCCCTGACGCGGGTCTGCATGTTCATAGAGGTGGGACCCGTCAAAACGCGCCAGCCCATGCGCGTCTTTCGGGAAATGCGCAGGAACCCAGTCCATCAAAACCCCAATCCCGTTCTGATGACAAAGATCAATGAACGCACGAAAGTCATCCGGGGATCCAAAACGGCTGGTCGGCGCATAATATCCCGTGACCTGGTACCCCCAGGAACCGTCAAATGGATGCTCCGCTACCCCCATGAGCTCAATATGCGTAAAACCAAGTTCCTTGACATAAGGAATCAGGCGTTCCCCAAGCTCAGACCAGGTGAGCCATCGGTTGTTTTCATCCGGAACACGCGCCCAGGATCCAGGATGCATTTCATAGATGCTGATCGGCTCCCGATGCGGTTCCGCTTGCAGGCGTTTTTCCATCCAGGCGTCATCATTCCATTTATACTGAGAAAGGTCATAAACCAGGGATGCGGTCTGCAGCCCGTGCTGACTAAAAAAGGCAAATGGGTCGCTTTTTAATAAAACTTCCCCGTCTTTTGTCCGGATCTCAAATTTGTAATGAGTATGGACAGGAACATCAGGGATGAAAATTTCCCAGACGCCGGCATTGATACGATTTCGCATGGGGTGGATGCGTCCATCCCATTGGTTAAAATCGGCAACGACGCTGACACGAGAAGCATTGGGTGCCCAGACGGAAAAATGAACGCCCGTGGTTTTTCCAATAGAAATGATTTGTGCTCCGAATTTGCGATAAAGTTCCAGTTGGGTCCCTTCACAAAAAAGATACAGGTCGGTTTCTGTAAGCACAGGGGGGAAAGAAAACGGGTCCTGTATTTCCTGCGAACTGCCGTCAGGAAAATGAAGTCTCAAGCGGTAAGAAACAGGCGTTTTAGAGTCAATGGAAAGTAAAAACACCCCGGAAGATGACGCGCGATGCATTGGCAGTTCCTTGCCATGGGTATCATCCAGCACTTCCACTTTACTTGCAGAAGGTTGAAATGTCCGGATAATCTGATGGTTTTCCTGACCAGGGTGTTGGCCAAGATAACAAAACGGATCCGGATGTCGGGCTTGTTCCAACCAGGTGATATCTTGGGGCGAATCGGGTGCCTGCCTCATATAAAAGTATAACCTACCGAAACCCGCTCGCGGAGGCAATCTAATTCAGGAGGGCGGCGGCACATCGCTCTAAAAATCTGGCTGAAAAGTGTCTCAACCCTCCCAAATTAACAAAAATGCGGGGGGAGGCTTTTAATTTGATTGGAATATGGATGGTAATTGTTATATTGACGGAATATATTCAGAGAAATTAAGTGTAACCTGACAAGAAAAACCGATTTTGAAGTTATGATTCCCCTGGTAAAATTGAAAACGATGTATAAGCAATGGATTGGATGTGGGCGGGCGTTAACGGCTGCAGCAGGGCTGATGGTGATAGCATTTGGTATGCCGACGGAGGCGTATGGGCAGGCAGCGACGGTGCTGGCACAGGGGCAGGATCAGTTCAATGCGGGTCAATATGAGGAAGCGGCACAGACGTTTGAGAATCTGGTGAAAAACTACCAGACTTCTGAACTGCGTCCGCAGGCAGAGATGCAGGCGGGGTATGCGTATTTCCTTGCAGGAGATTATGATAAGGCGATCGGGTTTCTGAAACCCTTGACCGATCCTAAAGCGATTGCTCCGGAGGCCATTATTGAAATTGCTTATAGTTTATTAGGTCAGGCAACCGCTGCAAAAGCATCCCAGTTGGAAGATGGCAGCGATGAACAGACGAAATTGTTTGAACAGGCGATCAAGGAATACGATGCGTATTTAAATAAATACCCAAGGAAACCGGAAAATGAACAGGCGTTGTACGGACGCGCATTTTCGCATTTTCGTTTGAATAATTATGAGGGTGCAATCAAGGATTTGCAGCAGGCGGTACAGGAATTTTCCAAAAGTCGGACGATTTTAAGCAGTAAATACCTCCTGGGACTGGCGCACATGGCGCAAGCCGGAGCAGAGTTACAGAAGGATAACTCCGCGGCCGCCCTGGAACAATATACAGAAGGCGAAAAGGTCTTTCAGGAAATTATCACGGATGGCTCAAGCGCGGCATTGGCAAATGATGCGTTGTTTCAGTTAGGAGAAATTTACTTTAATCGTGGGGCATTGGCAGGAGAAACGGGTGGTGCGGAAGCATTTGCGCAAGCAGTGGAATATTTTCGTGCTGTGAAGGGGAAAGAGGAAATGGTGGCGGTACAGCAGAAACTGGTGGAAGAAATCCGGGCGTCCAAGCCGGAAGCAATTCGTTCCAGAAATGAGGCGCGTATTCGAGAAGTGCAGCGACAGGACGAACAGGAGTCGGCCAAACTCGTGGAATTACAGGAAAAAGACGATCAGACGCTGGAAGCGAAGTTGAAAATCGCACAGGTTTTTTATCAGCAAGGGGATTATGATGCGACTCGGGTTCTGGTTCAGTATCTGAAACCATTTCTCGATGGAGATCTCCAGAAAGAACGCGCGGATTACTTTTTGACGATCAGTTATGCCTTGCAAGGGATGGTGGATCAGGCGGTGGAGCGGTATGAAGCATTTCAATCTACTTATCAGAATTCAGAAATTGCGGACAATCTCCCGTTCAGCATGGGGAGCATGTATCTGGCACTGGGCCAGGCAGGAGAAGCGATTCCCTATTTCCAGAAACAAATGGAAATGTATCCGAACTCTCCACTGGCAAGCCTGACCACTGTGCAAATGGCCAGCGCACAGGTCCAGTTGCAGCAATATGAGGAAGCACTCAAAACATTTCAGGATTATCTGAATGCTAATCCAAATGCGCCAAAAGAGGTGCGCGCTCAGGCAGAATTCGGAATTTCAGAAATTTATCGTAATACCGCAAAATGGGATGAAGCTATCGCGCAATACAAAAAAATACGCTCCGACTTCGCAGACCAGGCAGATCAGGTCAAATATTCCGATTTCTGGATCGGGTATGCCTACATGCAGAAAGCAGATTTAGCCAATGGAAAAAAGGAACTGGCCGCATTTGTCCAGAAAGTTCCGGATGATAAAGAATTAACTCCAATGGCAATGTTCTGGTTAGCTCAGACAGAAGCCGCTTTGGGAGAAACAGAGGCCGCATTAAATCGCTATGCGGAACTGTCAGAAAAATTTCCGGAAACGGAAGTCGCTTCCTATGCATTCTTCCGACGCGCGGACATCTATGGCGCAGCACAAAATTACGACCAGATGGTGGCAGTTTTACAAGAATTTGCGGAAAAATATCCTGAAGATCCGAACCTGTTTGCGTCATACGATTTGATGTTCCAGACGTATCAAGGGACAGAGCGGTATGATGAAGCGATTGCTGCGCTGAATAGTTTTGTCGAAAAACATGGGGAGAATCCAAATGCAGCAAAAGCCTTGTTGCAGATCAGTAATGCGGAGCGGGATCAGGCCAATCGGATTGGCCGGTATGTCGTTTTGGATGAAGAACAGCGGGCAGCCTGGCAGAAACACGTGGATGCCAGTCTGGCAAGTGCGGAAACGGTATTGGAAAAATTCCCGGAAAGCGAAGAAGTCGCGCTGGTCTTGCAGTCCTTGTTGCTGACTCAGCGTTTACAAGTCGTTTCTGCCTTAAAATCCGCAGAACAGGTGGAACAGTATTTTGCTGCATTGGCAGAAAAATATGCGGATAAACCCACGGCACAAAGCAAGATCTTGTTTACGCAGGCAGCGTATATTTATGACGGCCAGCCGGAAAAAGCGATTGAAGTAATGACTGCGGCATATAATCCGGAGTTACGCTTTGCGCCGGAGGATCTGGATTTGTTTGGGAATGCCTTAATTGCGAGCAATCAATTGGATAAAGCGGCGGAAGTTTATCAGAAAATTGCGACGGACTTTCCGAATCCGCCGGGACTGGAATACAACATGGCGCCATTGGATATCCAGCAGGCGCAGTCGATTGCGTTATTTGGGCAGGGGAAAATTGCGCAGGTGAGGGGAGATTCGCAGGTTGCGACGGAGACGTTTGAGAAATTGCAGCAAATGTACCCTTGGTCGCCGAAGATCATGGAAGCGATTTACGGGATAGCGGAAGGGGATGCGAAAAACGGGAAATTTGATGAAGCGCTTGCCGGGGTGGTGAAAGTGATTCAATCGCGGAATGCGGATGTGGGGATTCGTGGGAAAGCGATGCTGCTTGGAGGAGAGATCCGTGAGAAGCAGAATGATTTACCGGGAGCGGCAGATTATTATGTGAAAATTGCTTTATTGTATGCGGAAGCAGAAAAAGAAGCAATGGAAGGACTGTGGAAAGGTGCTCAGATTTACGAAAAATTGTCGGCAGGCGAAACGGATCCAACGAAGAAGTCAGATTACCGGAAACGGGCACAGGCTGCTTATAATACGTTAGCATCGCGTTACCCTGCATCCCCCCATGCGGAGGAAGCAAAAAGTAAGGCTGCCAGCCTGGCGCCAGCCGCTGGGTAGGGCGCAGGTATGAGAAAAAAGGAGAAAACTCTCCATATTATTCGAGTCCTGAAGGATACGTATCCGGATGCACATTGCGAACTGGATTTCGAAAATCCATTAGAGTTATTGATCGCAACGATATTGTCTGCCCAATGCACGGATGCCAGGGTCAATATGGTGACCAAAAAACTGTTCCAGCGGTTTCGATCTGCAAAAGAATATGCGGAAAGTACGCAGGAGGAGATGGAAGAACTGGTGCACTCGACCGGGTTTTACCGGAATAAGGCGAAAAATATCCGGGCGATGGCACAGGAACTCGTGGATAAGTACGGGGGAGAAGTGCCACGGAGTATGGAAGAATTAAATGCGTTGCCGGGCGTGGGGCGAAAGACCGCCAATGTGGTTTTGGGGAATGCTTTTGATATCCATGTCGGCGTGGTTGTAGATACCCATGTGATGCGTCTGGCGACACGATTCGGGATCACAAAAGTCGAAGGGGCAGAGAAAATTGAAAAGGATTTGATGAAACTGGTCCCCCGACAGGAGTGGACATTATTCAGCCATCTTTTGATCTGGCATGGGCGTCGACGTTGTACTGCCAGAAAGCCGGATTGCGGACAATGCGAAATTTATGCTTATTGTGCACGCGTGGGAGTACGGGAGCAGCGCGGAAGGGAACGGGACAATAGGACAGGGGAAGAAATTTTTAAAAAATAACTGTGGAGAAAAACAGATGAGTGAATGGATTCAAAAACTGAAACAAAAGTTAGAAGCATTCGGGGAGGGAAGGGTTTCGGATCGGGAAGAAGATTTGCTGGCAAATAGTGGGGATAAATGGTTTGCAACCGGACGTCCGGAGGTAGTGGTTTATCCGGAAAGCACGGAGGAGGTGGTGCAGGTCATGAAATTTTCCAAAGAACATGACGTGGTGGTGACGACACGGGGTGCGGGAGTGGGGTATGTGGGTGGGTGTGTACCGGTCAAGGGCGGGATTGTTTTATCGATGATACGAATGAAGCGTATTTTGGAAATCAATGTGGAAGATGGGGTGGCGGTGGTGGAGCCGGGCGTGATTACCGGGGATTTACAGGACGCGGTTCGGGCACTGGGATGGTTTTACCCACCGGATCCGGCGAGCATTCGGGAGTGCAGTATCGGAGGGAATATTGCAACCAATGCAGGCGGCCCGCATTGTTTGAAATATGGAGTGACCCGTCCCTATGTGCTGGGGCTGGAAGTGGTCCTGGCGGATGGAACGGTGGTGCAGGCAGGTGGACGGACACATAAAAATAAAAGCGGATTTGATCTGGTCGGGATTTTTGTAGGCTCGGAAGGGATGTTGGGAGTGGTGACAAAAGCCATTTTGCGGATTATTCCTCATCCTCCTACACGCTCGGCGGTATCGGTTGGTTTTGCCGATATGCGACTGGCGGCTGCGGCTGTCCAGAAAGTTTTTTCCGGTGGATTTCTGCCGTCTGCCCTGGAAATTGCAGATGCATTTACTTTACAGGCAGCACGAAACTACTTAGGCGCAGATTCGATCCCGGAAGGAGATGCCCATTTAATTGTCGAAATTGACGGGCACGAGGAAAGTGTGGCTTCGGAGATCCAGAAGTTAGTCCGGATTGTACAGGACGCGGGTGGGATCAAACCCACGGTGGCACAGGGAGATCAGGCATGTGAGGCATTCTGGAAAATGCGTCGGGAGTATAGTTATTCCTTACGGGCGACCGGGTTGATCAAGTTAAATGAGGATATCACGGTCCCGCGGAGTTGTCTGGTGCCGCTCATAGAGCTTGCGGAAAGATTATATAAGGAATCCGGCCATGCGGTGGCATGTTTTGGACATGCGGGCGATGGGAATATTCATGTCAATATAATGGTAGATGGCTATGAGGATCCGGAAGTGCGGAAACAGGTAGAAGGGGTGCTGGATCAGTTATTTGAACAGGTGGTGAAATGGGGGGGCGCCATCAGCGGGGAACATGGAATTGGAATTGCAAAAAAACGCTGGTGGGCAAAACTCGCCGCTACCGGAGTCGAGGATCTGCATCAACGCCTGAAATGGGCACTCGATCCTGAAGATCGATTAAATCCCGGGAAATTTATCGAAAAATCAGATTGAGTTGCCAAAAACTCAGGAAAAATGATAGAATAAAAAAATGGGGACATTGCACAGGGATGAGCGTATCGACAGCTTACCCAGACAATTCAAAATTATTGGATTTTCCATATCGGAATATGATTCGGAATTAATTAATTTAATTGCGGACCAATTGAGGCATCGTGGCATTCGCGCAAACCGGGCAGAAGTTCTGAAACTGGCATTACGCTCGTTTGATGTCGATCAGGAGGGACTGGAAGAGTTGTATCAGGAACTGCGCAGTGAAAAACGTCAAAGCGTGAAAAAACAAAAACCCGGGAAGGCAAAGACAGAAGTTTCCTCGTCTGTTGTGGAAGATGAAGCCCCTGAAGAAGCTTTCGAAGAAACCGCTCCCGCCTTCGAAGCTCCCGGCCCCGGCGCAGATTAATTTGATGGAAGCGCATGGGCGTACCGACCCCTGGGAGCGCCAACATCCCCGTCGGCAGACCCATTTGCTGGGAACGCCGATGTCCTCATCGGCAAGGTGGTTTTCCTATGTCTTGCGACCACGCGTTTATCGATTTGTCCTTAATCGGATCTACAGACCATTTTTAACGATCCCTCTGTGAATCTAAACTGCCGTAGCTCGGCACAAGTCGTCCTAATAAACGTAGTTCATTCAAACAAACATGATTAGAAAGGGTTAAGTTTAAGTACCCCCCAATTACGGGGGAT
>CAKUMP010000003.1 GCA_934667795.1 uncultured Chthoniobacterales bacterium
AACCGATCGCTGGATCCCTCTCCCGACACAAACCATAAAGCCTGTCAATTTGAAGGAAGCATCTTATAGTATACAAATTCCATTTTTCTGGAAAGCGACGCCTCCTTCGACCCTGCAGCTTAGTGTGTCCGGTTACGGCGGACAAGGGATCCAATTTGTTCAGTATATTCTTGGAAACCAGCGCTATACACCCAAAAAAGTCACCGTGAAAGAAGGACAGGTAGAAAATCCTGATGCCCTCCTGGAAGATAATGCCTTTCTCTGCTTCCTGGGCGAAAAAGATACCCTGAAAACATTGGAAACATTCACTCATAACCAAAAAGTTCTTGCATTCCTTGATTTTTACAGTTAAATAACCCGACTCCTCAAGGACTGGGGAAGTTATATCCACACAAAAGATCAATTTCCTATTTAGAACACAGGCAATGCCAAATTCAAAATCCGAAAAGTCTAAAACAGCGAAATCCACAGCTAAAAAAGCTGCGGCAACTACTGCTGTGTCCTCAAACGCCCCCAAAGCACCCTCCAAAACAACTAAAACCGCCAAAACAGCGAAAACTGCTGCAAAGACAGCCACAAAAGCAGCAAAAACTGCAGCAAAAGCACCTGCTGCTGAAAAATCGGCTAAACCACGGAAAAACCATTCGTCGCAGTTTGTCCAGAAACAGCATCAGAAACTGCTGGAACTTCGTGATTCCATTCTCGACACCATGATTGGTGTTTCCAAAGACAATCTTCGCAATCGTGCGGAAGGCAGCGAAGCCTCCGCCTTCGGTCTTCACCAGGCAGATGCCGGCAGCGATGCTTATGACCGCGATTTTGCACTCACCCTTCTCTCCCAGGAACAAGACGCTCTCTACGAGATCGACGAAGCCATCAAACGCATCGCCGATGGCACTTACGGCGTCTGTGAACGTAGCGAAGAACTCATTCCTGTCGAACGACTCGAAGCAATGCGATTCGCTCGCTACTCCGTCTCCTGTCTGGCGGAAATCGAAAATGAAATCCACGGACCTTACAGCCGTCGCCAATCCGGCCCGTTTTTCTACTTTCTTGATGATGACGATTCATCCGACGATGATTCTAAAGATTAAACCTTAACTGTTATAAAATTATGCGCGATATTATTACTCTCGAGTGTACAGAAGCTAAAGCAGAAGGCAAACCTGTCTCCCGCTACATGTCCACTCGCAACAAAAAAAGCCCCAATACTCCTGGCCGGCTCGAAAAGAAAAAATACAACCCTCATTTAAACCGTCACACCCTTCATAGAGAAACTCGTTGATCTTTTTGAAGGATTCATTCAATATCGACGCATTAAGGACCATTTAATTTAAACTCATGCAACCAAAAACTGCAAAACGTCGCCAGAATTTTCGCCGCGCTAACCGCTCCATGCCTCGTCGCAGGATCGATATCGCAGTCGAAGCCATCGATTACAAAAACCCTGAACTCTTGAAAAAGTTTGTCACCGAAAGCGGGAAAATCCTTCATCGCCGTGTTACAGGCGTCCCAGCACACCTGCATCGCAAAATCACACGTGAAATCAAGCGTTCCCGTTCGGTTCTGCTTATGAAGTAAGATCAGAAAATAAAAATTCTGATTGCTTCCGACTCTCGGCGCCGTCGTTACAACCCGGCGCCGATACCCTTTTCTGGGGCAAAACAGATTTTTATATTTTTTAATTGCATTCCATTTAACTTTATCTACACTCATCAACTCCTATGGCAAAGAAAGCTTGGACAGAAAAAGAAAAACGCAAACAAAAACTCGTCGCGAAATACGCGGAATTGCGTGCTGAATTGAAACAAAAAGGGGATTACATGGCATTGGCGGAGCTCCCAAGAGATTCCAGCCCAACTCGCCTCGTAAACCGCTGCAAAATTTCCGGACGCCGTCGCGCTTATATGCGTCGATTCCAGGTTTCCCGTATTACCTTCCGGGAACTCGCTTTGCATGGCTTAATCCCTGGGGTCACCAAATCAAGCTGGTAAGCCATTAATCGCTTCGGATCGCCTCTTTAGTAATTCTTCAATAATTTCTTACGCGATTCGACCGGGTGTCCAGTACAGGTTATTTTTTATAAATCTGTCTGCCACGCTGATTGATCGAAAAAAAATCCACTGCCTTGCATCTGCAGGCAAAATTGTTTACTTTGATCGGTATGCCGATCTACGAATACGAACCTGTTGATGGCGATTGCAATATCTGCGGAGGAAATTTTGAACTCCGCAGACCTATAGACCGTGATCCGCTTACCCACTGTCCACTCTGCAAAAAAGCTGTCCGCAAAGTAATCTCTAACATAAATACACCTAAAATTCTCAAACCCCTATCGGTAAGCGATGCCAAGAAGGCAGGATTCACGGTCATGGAGCGCCGTGACAAAGGGGTCTATGAGAAACTCTAATGAAAACGACTTTATTTCCCTCCGAGCAGGAAGATTCCGAGCCCCGATCTTGTATTCTTCTTCATCATTGTAATCACACTCTTTCAAACATCCTTGAGAACATCGACAGGAGGACGTCATGAATGCGTCTTTCCTGATTTTAGCAGCTTCTCTCGGTGGTGATGTACAACTTAGCTCTGAGTGGGAATCTCCCGGGGTTATTTTCTTCAAGATTTTTGCGATTTTATTTCTGGTCCTTCTCAATGGGTTTTTTGTAGCCTCTGAGTTTGCGATCGTGAAAGTGCGCGGAAGCCAACTGGATGCACTCAGTGATGAAGGGAACACCCGAGCAACCTTTGCCCGGAATATCACCCGGCATCTGGATGCGAATCTTTCGGCCACCCAGCTTGGAATCACGCTTTCCAGCCTTGGCCTCGGGATCGTCAGTGAGAAATATCTGGGACAAGTCTTTTCGCCTGCATTTTATCTGGTAGGCATTACGAATCCTTCCGTCATTTCCTGGACCACAGGTGCTTTGGTTTTCTGTACAATCACGTATCTCCATATTGTTCTGGGAGAACTCGCTCCCAAATCCCTGGCCATTCGTCGTCCGGTGGAAACAACTTTATGGGTGGCACGTCCACTCGATATTTTCCGCCGTCTGCTGACCTGGGCCATCGCGTTTCTTAACGGAACCGCAAACTGGTTGCTGAAAAAAATCTTCGGACTCGACCCGGTGACCGGTATTGAACTCGCACACAGTGAAGAAGAGTTGCGTTTGATTGTCACCGAAAGTAACCAGTCCGACGAAGTCAGTTCACTGGGGAAAGAAATTCTTATTAATGCGCTGGATATGCGCAGGCGTGTGGTCCGCGATATTATGACCCCACGCGGAAAAGTCGTGCATCTGGATATCGGAAATACTTTTGAAGAAAACGTGCGAATCGCGCAGGAATCCAGTCATACCCGTTTCCCACTCTGTCAGGATCACTTGGACAATGTGATTGGGCTTATTCATATCAAAGACCTTTTTTCTACGATTACGAAAAATGAGCCGGACCTGCTTGCGATCAAACGCGAACTTCACCCGGTTCCGGAAATGATGCCTCTCGAAAAACTTCTGAACGTGTTCCTCACGCATCATGCTCACCTCGCAGTTGTAGTGGACGAATACGGCGGAACGGTCGGAATTGTAACCCTGGACAACGTTCTCGCCGAACTCGTGGGAGATATCCAGGACGAATTCGACTTCGAACAGCCGGAATTTGTCCGATTGAACGAAAATGAGTTTGCGGTCGCCGGTGGGCTCGCGCTCTACGAATTACAGGATCTAGCAGACCTGCATATTGAAAGCCCGGAAGTTTCTACGGTTGGCGGTTACATTACCCATCTGATCGGACACCTCCCTCAGGAGGGCGAAACAATCGAAACACACCATTACCTGGTCACCGTCACTAAAACCGACGGCCGCAGTATCGCACAGCTCCATTTCAAAAAACTAGCCCCCGAAACCGCCGAAGACGAAATCGAACAAGCTTCGTAATTCAGACATTTTTTATACAACTCAGAAATCTTTTTTTAGCATTTACCCAACCCCTGATGTCTCTTATACTCTCCTCCCAGATGAAAAAGATCGGCAAAATAACCCTCCTGCTCTTTTGTCTCGTATTGTGTGTCAGTGCTTCTGTCACCACACTCGTTTTACGGAAAACGCGGCAAACGGCACCGCATACTCCGATTTTCTCGACTGTTTCCCGCCATATACAGGCATTTCAAGGTGCGAATTCGCAGATGGCCTATCTGTATTGCACAGCAGAACTGCAGCAAAAGCTTAGTCTGGGCAATTTCAAGCAACTGACAGAATCGCGTTTCCCCATGATCACGCATGCGCAGCGGATTGAATTTGGGAATCTGCAATTTTATCACAAAGAAGCAGTGCTTCATGTGTATTTTATTACTCCGGACAATATTGTGACGCCTTGTGTGTATTCGTTGGTTAAAGAAAATGGGGAATGGAAAATTCAATCGGTTGAGCCCCTTCCATCCTGGCCTTCTCATTACCATCTGCGAGGGATCCAGGCATAGGGGTAAAAAAGTGCCAAAAGTATAAAAAAAGGGGCTTTTCTTCCATAGGTTTTCCTGAACATCCCATATAAAAATAGTCTATGACTTCATGTTATTGGGATGCTTTTACACTTATTGGACCTCGTGAATATAAACATCCTGCCGCGCGCTGGAGTCTGGAACATTTATGCGAAGACATGGAGTATTGCAGTATTTCTTCTGCAATGGTGCTTTCGACACAAAGCGTATTTTTTGATCCCTTTTTCGGAAACCTGGAACTAAGCCGTCAGTTGGAGAAATTTCCCAACCTGCACCCGATCTGGAATGTGATGCCAGCAATCGGGAATGAATTCCCCACCCCCAAAGATCTGCTTCGGAAAATGCATGAGAAACAAGTCAAAGCCGTTTCTATTTTCCCAAAAACCAACGGATGGGACATTTCCGACCCTTCACACCGTCCTCTTTTTGAAGCCCTGGCGGAACAACAAATCCCGCTCTACCTGCCACGTGCAGAATTTGGCGAATATGCAGTACTGCGTGCCTTTCTTGAATCCACGCCCACGCTTCCTGTGATCGTTCAAGGCGCGAGCTGGCCAGAACAGCGTTTGATCATCCCGCTTCTTTTACGTCACAAAAACCTGCATATTACACTGGATAAATTCCAGGTGCATTATGGCCCCGAAGATTTGGTAGCGCAGGGGTTAGAAGATCAATTGCTGTTTGGAACAAATGCGCCCACGATGTCCACTGGCGCGCACCGCTGCTTTATTGATTATGCGGAAATTCCGGAATCGGCTCAACAAAAAATGGCATCCGGAAACCTCGCTCGTCTTTTAAACGAACCAATTCCTGCGCCAGCATCCCCGCCTGCGCATGATGATATTCTGATGATGGCCGCACGCGAAGGCAAGCCGTTACCCATTCCGATAATCGACATGCACATGCACATTCTGGAGGAAGGCATGCATGGAGGCGGTGGCAGCTATCGCATGCCCCATGGAGGCCCCAAGGGAGTTCTCCAATTGCTGGAACGTCTGGGCTGCAAAGGCGGTGGTTTTATGAGCTGGAATGGCACCGTTTCTTGTGACACCCTGGCAGGTAATGAATGTACACGTCGTGCGTTAGATGTCGCACCCCCTGGTTTCTGGGGGCTAGGATCCTTCGACCCTTGTCATTATAGCCAGGAAGAACTCGCCCGCTTGATCCCGAAACTCTATGAAGATCCTCGCTTTATCGGAATGAAACCGTATGTGCGTCAGGGAGTTCCTTATGACAGCGCCCTCTATGACTTCTGGTGGGAGTTTGGAAATGAACGGGGACTATATGCGCTGTTGCATCGCACGCGACAAGATTATTCCGAAGCGCTGAACCTGGCTCGGAAATACCCACGCGTCCAATGGATCGTCGCACACTGCGGTGCCAGCTTCGAGACTGCAGACCAGACGATTGACGCTATACGCCAATTCCCCAATATTCATGCAGAAATCACACTGACACCGGTCTGTGGTGGTATCATCGAGTACCTCGTCGATGGCTGCGGCGCCGACCGTGTCCTGTACGGAAGCGATCTCCCGATGCGCGACCCTCGCCAGCAATTAGGTTGGGTCGTCTATGCCCGCTTGCCCGTCGATGTGAAAAAACGCCTGCTTAATCAAAACGCATTGGATATTGTTTCGAAAATTAATCCACGTTTGGAGTCTGAGATAAAACCTTGATAAACAAGAACGGGGGTGCTTAGCTACTTAATTGTCCTATCTAAACCTCCTCCTTATGAAGACAATCTACCTTTTACTTATTTTTGGTCTTGCTATGCCCATCTGTCTAAATGCGTCGATGGAGATATTTGTGGAAATCCCCACCGGACAGATCCTTTCTTTAGAAGTTGAGCCTTCCTATAAACTTGAAAACGTACTGCAAAAGATTCAGGACCAGACAGGCATTCCCTCAAGGGAGAAAGAACTTTTTTTCGCTAACCAGTTACTGGAAGATGGACGCCTGCTTTCAGACTACAATATACAGAAGGGGAGTACGCTTCAACTGTACCATGCCCCTTTTCAGACAACCGTCTTCTCTGACATCACCTGGAGCGGAAACTCCATCCAGGCAATATACTTTGCCGACTATAATGCCGGCACGTTAAATGTGACCTCGATCACGGTCAACGGTTTGCTCGATCTCTCTTCCGCCAGTGCGGCACAGCCGATTACACTCTCTCTTGCTACAACCGCATTTGGATCTGCGATCATCCAGAATTTCAATACAAATCTCAATGCTTCATGGACTATCGTTTCCACTACGAATGGCATTAATGGCTTCGCTCCCGACGCATTCACGTTTGACCTCTCCAACTTCCTGAATCCAGCTAATCCCGATGGTTTTTCTATTACACAAATTGATAACGCTCTTATCCTCAGTTATACTCCAATTCCCGAACCAACCACCACCGCCCTGCTACTTGCGATAGGCGCTCTTACTACGGTCTTAAACCGCACACGAAGGCACGAAGACACGAAGATTTTTGAGAAAATATAAGGCAAAAAGCAAGGATGTAGGATGCTTTTTGAGACAGGGTTCACACAAAGAAAATTTATAAAAATTCAGGAATTCCTCTTCGTGTCTTCGCGGCTTCGTGTGAGCTAATTCTTCCGGCGTGCACCACCTCACCTCTCTATGCATTACCCATTCCAAAAAATTCTTCGTGTGAAATTATTTTCCTGTAAAGCCTCGCCCTACGCCTGCGTTCCTTTTCCTGCTTTAGCACGGTATTGCGTCGGGGATTCTCCGGTGATTTTTTTAAATTGTTTGGAAAAATAAAATGCATTTTCGTAATTCAAGCGTTCTGCAATTTCCGTGATATTCAACGCGGATTCTGTCAATAGCTCGCGAGCATGTTCCACGCGTGCTTCGATAATCGCGCGGCTGGGAGTTTTCCCGCTGATCTGACGAAACACTCTGCAGAAATGTTTCAGACTGTATCCGAACTTTCTGGCGACCGTCCCGGCAGACGCAGCTTCCACCGGGTTAAAATAAATCCAGGACAACGCTTCTGAAATAACTTTACGATGATGGCGTGCAATTCCGAATTCTTTCAACGAAGCCTCCTGTGCCTGCGCCAGTTCAAACTCCATCAGCAGCCCCTTAAGCAATTGGTCGGCCGTTAATGCAAGCAACCCGGATGTTTCCGGCTTTTCCCGATACTCGTAACTTAACAGCACAATACGCCGAATAATCTGCTCTGCCATTTCGCTGTTCAAAATTTCACTGTAAGGACTCGGAAACTCCACCTGTTCGGCTTTAAGGACTTCGCCATTTATCGCATACAAATCGAAATGTGCCCAGGCCGTCACCAGCTCTTCTTCTTTTACTTCAAAATCATATTTCTGCCCGGGAGCCAGCCATAAACAAGATCCTCGCGAAAGCGAGAACGTTTCTCCGTTCAGCGAACATGCCTCTGCACGTCCCGATAAAATCATCCATAAATCAAAATCCTGTATCGAGGAAAACCATTCTGGAAGAATTCGAAACCCGGAAGGCTGGCGCGTGACACCACAGTTTTTTACCACCAATTTTGTTTCAACCCAGGGGACTTTTTTCATGCAGATAAAATTTACCTCTCAATCCAAATCTTGTCGATTTTTTTGAGAGCCACTTGCCGTCATCAATCACAGATGCGCTAAAAGTATAAAAGAATCTGTCTTTTGTTCATTTTTGAAAAATGGTTTTTCCGGTAAGATTTTTCCTATGAGCACTTCATCCGACATTCCATTGCAGCTTGCCATTGACGGCGGACAGCCGGAAATTTCCGCAACTCCTACGCACTCTCCGACGCATCGCTGGGGAGCAGAAGAAAAAAAACACCTTGATGCCATGCTGGAACAAAACAGTTTGTTCTATTGGAACGGGACGCAAACCCGGACACTTATCGATAATTTTAAAAAGCATTATCCTTTTAAATACGTCATGCCCTGTTCTTCCGGCACTGCAGCGATTCATATGGCCGTTGCGGCAGCCGGTATTAAGCCCGGGGATGAAGTGATTGTGCCTCCCATCACAGACATGGGGACGGTCATTGGAGTTTTATATCAACAAGGAGTTCCGGTTTTTGCAGATCTCGAACCGCATACCTACAACCTTGACCCAAAAGATGTCCATAACCGCATCACTCCAAAAACCCGCGCTATTATTGCCGTACACCTGGCTGGAAATGCCTGCCGCATTGAAGAATTACGTCACATCGCTGACGAACATAACCTGGTATTAATTGAAGACTGTGCACAGGCATGGGGGAGTCGATGGAATCAAACGCCGGTTGGGATGATCGGGCATATCGGCTGTTATTCCTTAAATGATTTTAAACACATCAGTTGCGGCGATGGAGGAATTGTGGCCAGTTCCGACGACCGCTTTGGCCCCTTGCTGCAAGGGTTCGGCGATAAAGCGTATGATCGCACAACAGGCGTGCGCGCCCCCACGTTTCTGGCGCCCAATTATCGTATCAGCGAACCACAAAGTGCAGTTGCCGCCGCACAAATGGATAAAATGGAAAGTATCACGGAGCGACGTCATGTACTTGGAACCCGTTTAGGAAAACAACTGGAAAATATCCCGGGCATCCTTCCTCACGCGATCCCGTCAGAATCATTTTGCACCTACTGGTTTTACCTTCTGCGTCTGGATTTCAACATGCTTTCCTGCGATCGGGACACCTTTGTAAAGGCTCTCCAGGCAGAAGGAGCCATTGCTGCAGCCGGTTATCTTGCCGCACCGCTTTATCAATACCCGGTTTTTCAAAATCACAATTTCTTCGAAGGACAATGGCCTGTTCGCGATTGCGGATTAACCACCATGAACTACCAGAACGTGTCCTGTCCGCAAGCAGAAGCTATTTTGCAAACCTGTGTTTATATCAGACTTCATGAAGCAATGGATGAAACATATATCGACGCTGTTGCTCGGGCCATACAAAAAGTGTCCTTGCACTGGCAGTGTTAATACTATTTCAACTCACATTTCATGAACTACAGGAGAAAAATCACTCCACCGTCAAAGCTGCTTCCGCCCCCTTTATCTTTCACTTCCTCAATTCCGTCCTGATCTGATTCTTCTGGAAGCGAGCGCCCCTAAGAACGCGGAAATTTAAGGATAGAAAACCTTCCGCGAGTTCAGCGGCTAATTCTTGTGGTTTCACGCAAAGCATGCAAAGGTCGCAAAGGATTTTAACCACGAATGGACACAAAGGATTATTTTTAGTTTTTAGGGATGATGAAGAGGATGTGTTTTGGGAAGAGATTCACACGAAGAAAATTCATAAAAATCCAGGTCTTCTTCTTCGTGGCTTCGACTCTTCGTGTGAGATAATTCTTCCAGCGTGTCCCACCCCACTCTTCTTTGGGCGAACGCAATTCGCCCCTACATTTTACTAAATTTTTCTCTTGCTTAAATATTTTTAGTAAAATATTATTACTAAAAATGGCCACATTAAAAGACATTGCGAATCATGTGGGGATTTCCATATCTGCGGCATCGCTGGCATTACGGGATCATTCTTCGATCAGTGTAGAAACGAAGCGACGGGTATGGGAGGCGCAGGAAGCGTTGGGGTATCGACTTCCCCTGCGTGCGCCTAACAGCATTGCGAAAAAGGTTAAGAAACAAACGGTTGCGATGCGAAACATTGTCTTTTTGCTGGTGGATCGGCAATTTGATAACAGCTCTTACGGAGCAACATTTCAGAAATTGGCGGATTTGGGAACGGAGCGGCACTGGCGTTGCATGTATCTTTCTGCTTCTCTGGAAGATTTACGTGCGGGTCGTATTCCTCCCTTACTCAAAAACAGTGACGTAGATGGAATTATTGTTTCGGGTGCATACGACAGCATCGCTCACCAGTATTTACAAAAATTAGGCATCCCTTTACTTGTTTACGGTCGTTATGAACTTGGCGACGAACCCTGGATGTCATGTGAGCCGGATTTCAGGCATGGCGCCCGGTTATTTGCGAATCGCCTGATGGCTCTGGGCCACACCCGATATGGGTTTGTTTTCAAGGGAGAAACAGGCACGACATTTTCTTCCCATTACATGCTTCGCATTGTGAAGGACATTCTGGAAGAGAAAGAACTGCATTTTGTCGGGACTGCAGCGACCCATGATCAATTCGGTGGGAAATTTTTGACTGTTGATGAACTTTTAAAACAGGACGTCACCGCGCTTCTGATCAGCACCGGTTCTCAAGTAGAAATGACGTATGAGGCATGCCGCAAAGCAGGTCTTCGTATTCCGGAAGATATCAGTATTGTGTGCTTCAACCCTCCGGGCAATTTTTTCATCCGTCCATCCCTGGCCTATATCAGCAATGGGAACAACATCACACAAGGGATCGTTGAAAAGCTGGAGCGTTTTATGGATAAACCTGACATCCCAAGAACGCGCGAACTTTTCCCCAAACATCTGGTCCCGGGAGGGTCGATCGGATTATGTCGTACGTCCACCTGATATAGTGTTCCCCCTATTATGCAAATTCCCCCAAACAGTAGAAAAGCAGGTATTAGTTTAGTAGAAGTATTGGTACTTTTACTGATCATTTCTGTATTGGCATTTCTATTATTGCCTCATCTGGGACGTATGGTTGAAAAATCGCGTGACTCTCAATGTGTTGCACGTCTGAAAAATTTCCATACCGGATTTATGCTTTACAGTGCGGAACACAATGGAGAGATTCCGCCTTATCGGGTATTCACACCTCTGCCGGACGGCACCACCCATCGCGGAGATTTCTGGAGTACCCAGATCAAACCCTACATTTCACCGGACGCTCCCTGGGGAAAACACATTCTTTGTCCATCAGAAAAAGTTCTGCCGAGCAACCATTACGCGATGAATTCGAATATTTCTTATGGACCGGGGATGCCCCCTGAACGTCTGAATTCCATCCCCTTACCCAGTAAACGTTTTTTAATGGGAGATGGAAATGCTACCAGCCGAATTACTGCGGGCAACTTCATTGCAGAAACCATGTTTCGTCATTCCGGAGACACAATGAACATTCTTTTTCTGGATGGCCATGTAGAGGGGCGCATTCTCCGTGATGTCCCTATCCCTGCAAATGGATTTTCTTCTGCCACTCCCGAATATAAAGCCTTCTGGCATGGAACCCAGTAACTTTCCCACAAATTTTATTTTCAAAACTACAACCAATAACTCAACCCGAAAAAGCAATGAAACATTACATTACATCAGCCGTTCTGTCTGGCCTCTTCATAAGCGCACACATTGCATCAGGCCAATATATCTGGACAAATAATGGGAGCAGTGGCACTCCCAAACCCTGGGAAGATCCTGGCAATTGGGATACGAATGGAGTTCCCAATAATCCTGCGACACAAGAAGTGAGGTTTGATGGGACTTCAGGCGCAATTTATACGGTCCAACTAAACAGCGATAAAACGCTTGAGGCCGGAATGCTCGTTGTTGCAGGAACATCAACAACTCCTCATATCACCATGGATCTGAATGAAAACAGTCTCATTTTTTCAGGCGGATCATTAATAATGAATCCTCGTTCCACAGGGAATACTGCCTCTCGCACCCTGTTGACTTTTCGTAATGGTGTTGTTCAATTAGGAACAGGCTCAACCGGAGCGACCGCAAGCAGTTTAGTTCTGGGGTTAGATGGGGATGCCATTGCGGGCTCTGTCACCGATACCATCAGAATGGTCTTTGATGATGGAAGCACCTTGAATACGGCAAATACTTCTCATATTCATGTTGCCTCAAGCGATAATACCAGACTTCAGAATATTACTTTGGACTTATCCGAGAGCAACCTTGTTTCCGGCACACAGGAAAAGACATTGGCCGTTACTGGTAATATTGCAATAGGGGAGAGAACCAACACCGCTGCTACGTCTGAGCGCAACAGATACGGGACACTTTATTTAGGTGTTCTGGAAAATTTGAATATTGGAGGGAGTTTGATCATTGGACAAAGCGCGAGAACGAATAACGCTACTACAGACTCCCGTGGGAACTTACATTTCTCCACCAGTGAAGATCAGGGAACGGTGAATATGACCGTTGGAGAGGATCTCCGCATTGGTGTTGGAGCAGGTTCCGAAGGGACAATAAACGCACCAGACTCTTTAAATCTCACGATCGGAAGTGAAACCACCCGTGGAGGCGTTCTTTATACAGGCTATAAACATGTGACCACCTCCACTGCTCAAGGAGATGCGGAAGGGACATTTGTCACAAAAGGAGGAAATATTTCTGCTTATATTACCGAATTACGGGTAGGGCAAAACAATCATGCGACGAATGGTACGGCCACCGGAACACTGGACTTTTCCGCATCGGATTTAGATGTTCTGAACATCAGTGGAGATGCGGTGATTGGCCAAGGCCTGGGAGGTGTCGGCGTTCTAAAACTCAAAGGAGGCGAAGCGAGCTCGTCGAATCTGGTGGTAGGAAATTCCACTGGCGTGAGTACGGACAGTGTTCTGGAACTGCAGGGAACGACCTGGAGTGTCACCAACACATTACATGTCGGCGCAACGGGAGATATCACCATCACGCTGGGAGAAAATTCCATTGGGGGGATCGATCTTCTTTCCAGTACAGCATCGGACTTTACGATTGCAACAGGAGGAAGCATTACAGTTGTTTTTGGAGAACAAACAGCCTCGGAAACTATCTGGGGGGTACGTATGGCAGGAGATCAGTTATCCTTATTTGAACAATATCTGGAGGAGCCGGAACCTATGGCAGTCAGGCATCTGTATTTAAAGATGAGGAATTCACCTACTTTGGAGTCATCCCTGAACCTTCTACCGGAGCATTGCTGCTTCTCAGCCTGCTCGGGATACGCGCAACCAGAAAACGTCAATAAACATTATGAAACATTTTTATAAAACACTTCTGACATTTACACTCTGTCTTGCGGGATCTTCCTTTGTATCCGCACAAGACCCCAGTAAACCCATTGCCCTGTCCGGGCCAGATTATGCGGTTAAAGCATTTGAGAAATATGTGACCGGACCCGCCGGATATATTATCGAAGCATTTGAAGATAACGCACCTGCGGTACAGGATTATAAAAACTACCAGGCAATCATTTTTCTGGAACATTTTCGTAAAGAAAACATTCGTGAAGATGCCATCTGGAATGTGGGAGATAATCTGGATGTCGTTCGTGAGTATGTCAGGGAGGGAGGAAACATCTGGATTATTGGTGCTGCATTTCCACGCAATTCCGAAGGAGCAAGAGATTTTCGAAACCTTCAGTTTTGCGATGACCTTCTGGGATTTTCCTCTCATCCGAATATAGACTTGTATAATCCTGTATCTGCCCAATCTGCCGGAGAGACATTTTTCGTCATGGAAGGAGACATGAATTTTGTTGCTCCCTACACTGGCACGATCGGAAAAATCACCTCTGCGGATCTTCTGGCATCCGCTCCGGACTCTTCCGGTACAGAGCAGCCCTTTGCCACACGCAATGCATTCGGAGAAGGATATGTATTTTATTTTGGAACCTCCCCTTTTCGCCTGGCGCGTGCAGAACGAGAAAAAGGAAATCCGCCTGAAGAGTACGTGATCCCTTATGGAACAATTTTACAGAACATTTTAAAAGAACATTAAAAAATTATGAAATCTTATTTATTGCTATTTAACCTCGCTGTCGCTACTTCCATGTCTTTTGCCACCGCCGCCGACGAATGGGGGATCAAGCCATTGGGAGAACCTGTAGAGGTTCCGTCCGAAAAAGTTTCTCCTCCCATTAAACAGGAACTAAAAAGCCTGCATAAAAAATTTCAGACAGATAGTAAGCCTGTTGTGCTTTTTGAAAATGGAGAGCCAAAAGCCTTGCTGGTGCTGCCTGAATCTCCTACCGAAACAGAAACAAGAGCTGCTCACCTTCTGAGAGATACTCTCGAAAAAATGACCGGTACCCGCCCGCCGGTTTTAAGTGAAGAAAAACTGACTTTGAAAGAATCTACTATCGTCGATACACAAGGACGCGAATGGAATAATGCCATCTGGATTGGAGAAACGGCACAAGCAAAGAAAGCCGGAGTAAATGTCGATGAACTGATTCCCGAAGGTTACAAGCTTCAGGGAAAAGGAACCTGGCTGTTTGTTCGAGGAAATGACACTGCTCATGGGGAGAAAAAATTGAATGGAACGTATTTTGCAGCAGCATCCTTGTTGGAAGATTACCTGGGCGTGCGCTGGCTCTGGGCCGGCGACCTGGGAACCGTGATTCCGGAAAACAAAAGCATTACGCTCCCGCCAATTCATGAACAAAATGAACCGGCGTTACAACAGCGCCTGATCCGCACAGGAAGCGGCGTTTCCGACCGTAGTGAAATCGGACTTAAACTTCTCGGGGGAACCGAAGAAGATTATAAAAATCTGGAAAAAATCCAGAAACAAAATCACCACTGGCTCGCGGTTATGAAAAGTGGCGGAAGTAAAAACCTGAACTATCGCCACGCTTATGGCCACTGGTACGAAACATACGGAAAAAACCATCCCGAATGGTTTGCACTCCAGGCAGACGGTACACGTACTCAAGTCACTGACCGTCCACGTCTTTGCAAAGCAAATCCGGAAGTCGCAAAACAAAAAGCAAAAGAAATTATTGCTGCCTATAAAGATACCCCGACAATGGATTCCGCCTCGATTTCTCCCAACGATGGATCAGGGGAAGACAATTTCTGTATGTGTCAGGAATGTCGCAAGCTGGATGTTCCAAACGCGCCCTTGCGACGCGCCATGTTTTCCAAAGACAGAAAACGTTTTTACGAAGAATATCCATCCCTCTCAAATCGCGTCGCGACATTTTATAACCGTATCGCAGAAGAAGTAGTCAAAACGCTTCCAGATGCCAAACTGGGCGCCTATGCCTACAGCTCTTACAGAGATGTACCATTAGGTATCACCATGCATCCTTCGATCATCATCGGGTTTGTTGGGCTGGATTATTTTGATGACAGCGTAAGAGAAGCGGATCTGGAGCGCTGGGATGGCTGGAGCATGATTTCTTCCAGTTTATTTTTACGTCCTAATCTTCTGCACGGGGGAGCGTCATTACCGGCCGTTTATGTGAACCGTCTTGGAGAAGACATCCGGCATTGCTACCAGACTGGCATGGTAGTGGCGGATTTTGATTCCCTGACAGGAAACTGGGCAACCCAGGGGCTGAATTATTATATCCTGGCCAAACTTTTGTGGGATCCTTCGACAGATGTGGATGCTGCGGTAAAAGATTTTTGTGAAAAAGGGTTTGGTAAAGCGTCCGACAAAATCTACCAGTACTTCACCGAACTGGAAGAAGCGATTGTCAAAGTGGCAAAACGCGATGTAAAAGAAATGGAAGAAGAATTGCGAGCAGAAGAACAGGTGACTCCGGTTGATCCGAGAACTCTCCATCGCCAGGCATTTGAATCCAGTTATTTTGGTGTTTTCACTCCAGAGTTTACCAATCATCTGCGTGAGGTCCTGGACGAAGCGACAGAATCAACCGATGATGAAACTGTTCGTGCGCGTATTGCTTTTCTGGCAGTTGCACTGGAATATGTGGATCTCACACGTGCGACATTGGTAGAGGATAAGGACGCAAAGAAAGAAGCACTCACAAACCTGCTTGCCTGGTACCGAAAAGTCTATCATGAATACCCGGAAGCCATCAACGCGGTAGGGCGCTTATGGCGTACGAATGCGGCTTATCGTGGAATTGTAAAATAATTTTCATCCTTTCATACCATGTTACAAGGTCCTGTTTTTTTATCGCACCCGCCTTTACATCGTGCTGTTTTTTCAAAAGACATGCCAAAAGTTCTGGCGCAGGCGTATTATGTCGATCCTGTTGAAGGGAATGATTCAGCCAGCGGGAATGAACAACACCCCTGGCGCACCATTCAGGAATCATTGGAAAAATTACGCCCCGGCGACACACTGTTTTTACGTGAGGGGATTTATTTTGAAAATGTATATTGCTGTATTGTTGGCACCGAAGAAGCTCCTATTACTATTTGTGGATATCCTGGAGAAACGGTCATTGTGGATGCTGGCATTCCGGAGTTTCAATGTGATCCTGCAAATGCATGGGAGCCCGGCGAAGAGGACGGAGAATTTATTTCAACAAAAGCCTATCGCAATATTCGCGATGTCTTAGGCCTGTTTGCAGACTCCAATGTGGGGCTGCAAACGTACTGGCATCGTGAATACCTGCTCGCTCACAATGAACTGGATGGAGTGAATCCAGAAACCGGAAAGCCAGAAGCCTATTATTGCGGACCAGGAATTTTTTATAATAAACTGACAGGAAAAATCCACGCAAGACTGGCACATACGCACTTACGATCGTCTTTTGTTGATAATTACAAGGGAGAAACCGATCCACGGAAAGTTCCGCTCGCAATCACGCGCTTTCGCAGTTCTCCCCTGCATCTGGATCAGGCAATGCATATACGCTTTCGCAACATGATCCTTCGTGGCGGCGGATATAATACCCTGCTGATGCATTTTGCAGTGAATGTAGAATTTGAGTATGTGACAATATTTGGTGGAACCTATTGTATTCGTTCAAAAAACAGTGGCCCGGTAAAAATCACTCATTGCGGAGTATATGGTCAGATCCCGCCCTGGGGATTCCGAAATGAAAATTCTTTAGGAACGTTTGATCACGTTTATTACGACCCCTTTACACAGCCACCAGATCCTCGTCCGGAAAAAAATATTGCTCGCCTCCCCACTCACGCCATTCTGGTCACTGAAGGCGGCGAGGAGTCCGATGTGTTCTTTTTCCCCTCCAATAATCATTGGGAAGTGAGTTATTGCGAGTTTTCTGATAGTCACGATGGACTCTATTTTAATGGAAGACACATGTGGCTGCACCACTGCTGGATGTATAACATGCAGGATGATGTCGTTTATTTAAGCAACCCGACTCCTACACGCGTATGTGATGATGTCCATATCAGCCAAAACTATCTTTCCCGTTGTATGCTTCCATTTGGAGCGCATCGCAGAGGGTGTTCTGTAGGAGAAATTCACATTTACGGAAACGTCGTGGACATGCGTGAGCCGGTACGTTTCACGCGTCCGACTTTTGCAAACCCGGAAGGGATCATGCGACTTCCGAATCAGATCGGACCCTTTTTCCTGGCACATGGTTATAACACGCCCATCGGATTTGAGAATATCGGGTTTTATCATAACACCGCGATTATTACTTCCCATTTCGTTGGAAATGCTTTTCAAAATACCGTTCCGGTTACGGAGCGATCGTTGTATAATAATATTTTTGTCTATTATAACGGGCTTCCGGAAACTCCACATAAATTTCTTGTCAATGGTTGTATCAATATGGATGGGAACCTCCACTGGTCGCCAAAGAAAATAGATGATCCTGCCTGGCTGAAAAACGTCCAGACTTCCGGATTGTCAAAAAACAATGTGGAATATTGGCGCGGGATTCCATGGGAGAGGAATTCCCTCCTCGCAGACCCTGAGTTCATCGCGTTTGATGAAAATTCTCCTGATGGAAATGATTACCGCCTCAAGCCCAGCAGTCCGGCCATCCGCGCTGCGGTTGATTTCCCTCAACGTAAAAAATTACGTGGCGACATCGATTGGAAAAACATGGGAGCATTTCAAGATCAAGCCCCCATGCCCCTGGGCATCAACGCCCGCGTCATTGCAGGCGGGAAAGAAAATTTATAAAAACCTACCCCCCTTCTTTGTCTCTTCGTATAAAATGTGAAACCGGTTGAATTTCTACAGGTTTTAAACCTCACACGAAGGCACGAAGACACGAAGATTTTTTAGAGAAGATAAGGCAAAGAACAGGGAGGCAGGACGCATTATGAGAAAGGGTTTACATGAAAAAAATCATAAAAACCTAGATACTCTTCTTCGTGTCTTCGTGCCTTCGTGTGCGATAGTTTTCCCAGCGTGCACCACCCCACCATTCTTTGCGTTAGCCCATTTTAAGATACCCTTTGCAGCCTTCGCGATCTTTGCGTGAAACAGATCCTCTTAGGTTATTGCGCTCCAAAATCTCCGGTTTCTACTTTTATATTGTCCCAGGAGTAGCGGGATTTTTCTCCGAAGATTGCACCGACAAGTACATTTCCAAATGTTGGCACAAGGTCATTAAAGTCGAGGCCTTGAACTGACACGATAGAATCTTCATTTTCAAGTTCGAAAACTTCTATATCGTACTGTTCTTTTGCAAGATGGAGGGTGATTTGGACATGATACCATTGGCCGAAACGAAACCCACCCAATGGGAACACCTGCAATTCCCCATCTTCCGATTTAGTAAATACACAGATCTGCATATTCGGGCTTGAGCGAAAATGCAAACGCACCAACCCCTGCGACGGGTCTCCATCCGAGGCGCGCAACATGACCTGACCGGAGCCATGCTCAGGATAAACATCAAACGACAATCGCACCGGCTTTTCTGTATCGGTGTCCGCAAACGATGTGGAAATATTCATAATCGTTCCGGACTGTCCCCCATCGGCATTCATCGGTGTTGTGACTGCAACTTGTGAACCATTCGCACCAACACCACGCGTGATACTGACCTGTGCATCAGAAATTTCTCGTGTGTCGCTATTTACATTCCAGGAATTGTCACCCACCCCATCTTTCAGAGATGCCCCTTCAGGAAAATTTTCAAATGTTTCTTCAAAGAGGATTTCTCCTCCATAACAAAATGAAACGGCGGTGAATACGGTAATTAAAGCTGCTATTTTCATAAATTGGTATCTGGTGTAAATTTAAACCAATGGGTTTCTCCCGCCTGCACGGGAACAGTCATTTTTTGTCCTTTTCCAGCCGTTTCTCCGGTTGAGAAATCAATCAGAGTTCCGGAAGCAGGAAAGTTCAGTGAAACAGGACCATTTTGCAATCCATGCAAGGACAGAAAACGTCCATTAAACTCTGCAATCACGCGGGATTCGCTCAACCGATGCGCACCGGCTTCTGCTGCAAGCTGTGAAAGCAGTGTAGCATCCAATGTCCCGGGCAAGCCAAAATAAATGGATGTCCAGTCTTCATGAGAGCGTGTGGCAATTGCGACCGTTCCATCTTCATAATGTGCCAGTGGCTTTGCATTTTCATCCTCGATCACAAAACTTCTGGCACCTTTCGGCAGGTTTCGGGATGAACTTCCCTGTTTTGCCATCAGGAAAGAAACTTCCCCGGCGCCTGGCGCACTTTTTTGTTCATCCGTTTTACTTACTCGTGGCAAACTCGTAATCGCATCCGATCGGACCTGCATTCCGACAAGCTCACTCGCGGCGGCATCATCCAGTCCATGATCACTGACGTACCCGGCAGCAAAGTTCCAGACAAGATACCGTCCGGAATTTTTCAATTTCGTACGAATCCCTTCGCGTTGTGCATCACTCAACCGCCAGGCATCAATAAAGATCAGCATTTTATACGCCTTTGCCCGATCCTCTTTCAGAAGATCATTCAGATAAATCTGGTCATACACTAACCCGGACTCTCTTAAATGAAATGGCGTCAGGTTTTCCAATGTGCGGATGAAACTGCCGGAACCAAATCCATCGTGCACCCAGTATGCGGATTCATCATTAAATACCACCGCAATTTCCGGCTGATAGGGCGTTGTATTTTGAAGTTCAAGTTCCTCATAAGCGCGCACTGTTTCTGCAGCGATTTCCATCATTTCCGGATCGCGGAGCATGCTTGTACTGATATCGTAAAACCAGAATCCATGTCCTCTCGCAAGCATCGGTGCTGCTTCTTTTCGCACAATCTGGCGAAACATCTCGGGCGAAGTGGCAGTACCCAAACGATACGACGGAATCTCCGGTCCTCCTGCGCGCATCCATGTGCGCAGATCCAGTTCCTTGATCAGCATTTTGTTATGCTCTCCAAACGAAGTTAAGGGTGCATTCAAGCCACCAGACAGCCCCGGGCGACGGCGGTGATATGCCGGCTGTGCCACCAGAACATCCAACCCGTCTTTATTCAGAAAAATGGTTTCTGCTCCCTGTCCACGCCCACCTCCAAGCTGCCAGGTCATCCCGATACTTTTTGTGTCTTTTGCCCGTTTAAATGCACTCGCAAGCTGCTCACGAATTCTTAATCCTGCCTCAGACTGAAATTGCATGTGATCCGCGTACTGACGCTCAGTCAAAGGATTATAAAATCCATTTTGTTCCGATTTTGTTCCTTCATAAATAGGAATCTCCGCTGTCCCCAGTGATACGGATTCATCTCCCCAGGCGCGACGTAATTCTTCATCGCTGCCATAGCGCTCGGTCAGCCACTCGCGAAATACTTTAACCGCCGGATTGCTATAATCCGGCCAGCTCGCGGTGTAAAATTGTCCATCATGCCCACCGGAAATAAAACAACCAATCACCCGATTTGCATACGGCTTGTTTTTGAGTTCAAGCGTAAACTGCTCGATTGCTTTTGCCGCATCCTCAATTGCCTGCTGACTAAATGGCGACGGCCACCAGCGGAAGTCGGTGTAGGACGATTTTTGTAGCGTTTCATCATGCCCACCCGGCAATTTTTCTGCAAACCCACGCATATGAATGGTGGTTCCGTATGCCTTTTCTCCTTTGGCATTTTTCCACAGCTCTTCCGGATAACGCGCCGCCCATTCTTTAGGCCAGTTAATATTGAAATTTATAATAAAATAGTTTTCCGGAGCATTCATTAATGCATGATCCATCCATGCAAAAGGCATACTGAAATCAAATGTCTCCATCGAGTTCCATACGGCCCGCTGCGGAGGATAACGTTCATCCACAACCTCATTCAATGGCACCGTCATCACCATCAAAGGAACCTTCCCGATGGCACTCATCCCCGCATAATCTCCAGTCAATCCACGCTGATTAAAATATAAAATCGGAGACGTTTCTTTGCCGTCGATGACAATACGCGGATGTCCATTTTTTTGCACCACCTCCACATCTACAGGATTCGCAGGTTCTGCAACATCGGTACGCGCTGGTTCAATCGCGCTGCGCATCCCCGGTGGATAATCATAGGTGTAAGGCGCAGCAGGAGCCGAAATATCATCAATCCATACCCGAGCCGGATTACCTTTTAAAACGACACGCACATGATAGCGTGCGTCTTTATCCGAAGCATTGATTTGTGCAACACGTTTCTCCCATTGCCCGAAAGCTACATTCTGCAATGCGGTCTGGCTTTGTGCCGCATGTCCACGCACCTGGTCACCAATGCGTACAACTCCCTTTTCATCCTCAAATAATAATTGAAGCATCGACAGTGAAGGCGCTTCATCCGCACGAAAATACAGACGCATGGTCGGCGTTTCGCCGGCCTTCACAAGGAAAGAATTTTTCGATCGAAGCACGACTTCTCCTGCCGAAGATTGTTTTTCCAGCAACACACTGCCACTGCCAGGATGACGAGAAATGTCCTGGTCCCAGGTTGCGGATCCTTTGCCGCCATCTGCTTGTATAAATAACCATTCCTGTGAAATGTTTTGTTCTGCAAAGTCGCCATTTTCCAAAATGGAATCGGAGTCTTCTAAAAGATCCGGATGCGACGCCTGTGCGATTTCTTTATAAATCGCCTCCATTTTTTCACGCAATGCAGGATCTTTTAATCCGGCAATGCTGTTACGCAATGCCATCATGGCTTCCAGCCTGGCACGCAAAGGAATGGGTGCATCCAGCCGCCGTTCAAGAATCGCTTTCCCTTCATCCCCAAGCACCATCAGAGCTGAAGCCGCATTCGAACGTGTAACTTCATCCGGATAGTCCAGTCCTTTTTCCAACACCTGTAATACCGCGGGCGAAGCTTCACCAAGTGCCCCCAACGCAACAATTGCTGCCGCACGCGTGGGAAGATCCTTGTCACTCGCCCACTCCAAAAGTGCTGCCTTTGTTTTTTCATCCGCTTTACCGGATTCAATCACCGCAAGGCTGGTTTCTTTTGGGGTTGCTGAAAAGACTGGAAACGCGCAGGCAATAGAAAGCGCCACACTCCCGATTCGTACAAAATACGTCCAGGACGTTGGAGGGCAAGGGAAAGAGAAAGGGGGTAGAATCATAATATTAAATAAATTTCGATCAGTTTACGCACAACGGGAACGCCGTACACCCAATGCCAGTAAAGGCATCAGTAATAAAACAATACTGGAAGGTTCAGGAATTAATGTCAGCGAAACATTGGAAAACTGTCCGCTATTAATAGTCCCGCCGCCGGACGCATAAAATCCGAAAGCATCAAACACGTTGTATCCTCCAGCAAATCCGTTCTCAATCAATGTTTCCGCAAAATCCTGCCCATTTCCAACCGAGCCAGAAAAGTACAAATCATCCCCCACTCGTTTTAAGGTGAAGGTAAAGGAACGCGTGACATCGTCCGAAAAGTTCAGACTGTAATTTCCAGTATTACTCGCCAAAACTTTCGTAATGTCTGCATCATCATGCCCAACCAGATTAACGTTATCATCTCCTGTTTTTCGATAAACTTCAAATTTATGCTGAAACTGGGGACTTCGTTTTTTCAAAATAAACCCTTCCCAGCCCATGATAGTACTCGTTGCTAACGTAGTGGTCGTAATTCGATCTGTCCCATAACGACTTATTGTCGCTTTCAAATCACTGCTCTTCAACAGCCCAAATGCCATTATGCCAAATCCCTGAGTCGCCTGCGCCAGATCCAATGTTAAATCAAAACTGATCGACAACGTCTGCCCGTCCAGAACCGTGGTGGAATCAAAATAGGAAAATGCCCAGATATTATTCGCCATCGCATTCTCATACGTCGGGTTTTCTGTATTTCCATCCGTAAAAACAGGTGCAGGATTCGGAACAGGGCTCACATTATTGATCGCATACCAGTCATTCACTGCAATCGAAGTAGCAGATGCATCGGAGTTCCAGAACAACAGACCGCTAAAAGCAAATGTTGTCGCCGTGATTTTAAAAGCATGTTTTAAACGATATTTTTTCATAATAATTAACTCTTATTAATTAATTTCAGCAAAGCTGGATTTCTTTTGTGATTCTGTTGTGGCCAAAGAAGGTATGGTAGATTTTCGGAAGATCAGTTCGCAGGGGAAGGTTTTACTTTTAGAGATATCGCGCTCTTCGGGAAATTCGATTAATTCGACGATACGTTCGATACTCCATCGTGCCATTTCCTGTGGTGGCTGGCTGATCGTACTGAGCGGGATTTGTCCATAGCGGGCAAAGGGGGCATCATCGGCACCGGACACTTTAATATCCTGAGGCACCTGCAGCCCCTGTTCGTTGCAGGCAGATAAGGCCCCGATGGCAATGTCGTCATTCGAACATACCAACGAATCCGCTTTTTCATTTTGTAAAATCCGATGGGTTTCATGATACCCGACATCAAACACATTTTTGTAAATTTCTGTTCGAAGAGGGTAATGCACATGCCCCCTGACCCTATCTTCTCCGAATGAAAATCTCACAGGCAAACCAAATACGCGTCCGACTTCAGGCGAAGCAATGACTTCTCCACCCTCCGCATGGATCGCTCTTACAAACCCACTGACACGTTCCTTGACGCTTGATGCACGCAATTGTTCATCCGGAGCGAGGTCATGAAATGGCAATAAAAGGTGAAGGCTTCGACTTCCCTGCGTGATATGATGCTGCGTCATTCCATAATAGGCCACGCTCATATCGATCTGCGCCTGATTGGCCGTGTCCACGGAACTGTACATCGAAACTGCCGGCAAAGAACATTCCTCCAGAAAATTTTCCCATTCCTCAGAGCCTCCCGAAGTAAGGTTGCAAAAAATAATCCCCTCTACCGCCATATCCAACAGATAGCTCTGCGCAGCCGCAATATTTCCATCAAACCATTCCATATCCACCGAAACAAGCTGATACCCGGCCCGAATCGCAGAACGCGCCAGATGCCGTACCCGCTCCTGTGGCGCATGATACACTCCCGAAACAAAAACAACCCCAATCGTATGACTCCGCCCACTTCGCAACATCCGAGCCAACCGTTGCGGGCGGTAATTCAATTCCTTCGCTTTCGCTTCAATCATCGCCACCGTTTCCGGCAACAGCTTATGCCGAGTCAACGGATTCAACCCAATCGCCACACAGGCACGCGAAACATTCAAGGCTTCCGCAATATCCTTTTGAGTCGATCGAGATCGCTTTGCTCTGGGTCTCATTCTCCTCTGATTATCACGATTAAATGAAAATTGCAAGAAAAAAACAAAGTGCATTTGGGAGTGCAGGGACATGTCCTACCCATTACCCACATCTTTCATTTCAAATAAAAATCTGGGAGCACCGACGTCCCCGTCGGCCAAGGGGATCTATTTCACGCAAAGAGTGCGACGGCCGCTAAGGATTTTTAAAAATGTAGGGGCGAATTGCGTTCGCCCAAAGAAGAGTGGGGTGGGAAAAACCTCTGATATGCCAGAGCCATTTAAATGTCCAACCTTCAGTGCCAACGAGGACGTCGCCCTCCAGGGACGTGTTGCGCACTCCTAAATGTCTTCGTCGGGCAGGAATTATTCTTTCAGGTAGGGAAGCAGGCGACGGGAGGCGAGGATATAATTTGCGACGAACCAGACTTCACAACGTCCGACGCGGGAGGCTTCATAGCGCAGGTGTTCCGCACGCATTTTCAGGGCTTCTTCTTTACTTTCTTGATCAAAATCCACACGGACTCCGCGAACAAGTGCACCTTCCCATCCATTTTTTTCTACTTTTACTTGTGCCAGCCATGCCTGGATCCACAATCTGACGGCCATATCCAGACACACGTTTTCTCCTGTTACCGAGTGCAGCCATAACAACCCATTTGCATTGTCCTGCACCGCGGTGTTTGCCTCCATTAAATCGGTAGAAAATCCCGGATGCTCACAATACACCAGTTGCTGCCGGTAATAAAACTGACTCGCAAGATAACTGGTCATGCGACGTGCACATTCAACCAGACGCTCATCCTGGAAGACCGCATAAGCTTCTGCAAGCGCATTAAAAATGTATGCGAAAAAATGCACTTTCACGGAAGGATCTGCCGCTTCGAGTGTTCGTAAATCATACGTTTGAAAAAATGCGCCATCTTCTCTTTGGATTTTTAACAATGCCTGCACCGCGCCTTCATACGCATCCCGATAAACCGACTCACCGGTCATTTCAAATAATGCCGCAAATGTTGAAACAACATAAACATAGCGACACCCGGCTGATCCTTCCAGTATCCACCCCTTTTTTGGACACCATCCGACCATATTGGAAAGTCCACTGGGCAAAAGACGTCCTAAAAATGTCCGACCGATATCGCGACTTGCCACAAGATACCGCTCGTCGCCGGTTTGTTTATACAGTCGATGAAAAACGGCGGGAAAACGCATCGAGTATCCCCCGGTATATGTCCCATCGCCCGGCCAATACCATGCCAGTCCCTGTGCGTCTTCACAGCTTCCACGATAAAGCCCTCGGACCGGATCGCTCAAAATCCGATCGGCATAACGCAATGCCATTTCCAGACTTTCTTTATCCTCACACACCTCCGCAATATCCAGCCAGGCAGAAAGCAACTCCGCGGTATTACTGTTCGGAAACAGCCAGGAAATTTCTCCTGAATCATGGAAAATCGCAGTTCGATAACACAGCCCCTCCTCGCCAGTCGCTAAAGAAGCCGCTTTCAGCCACTTTCCGGTCAGGCGCATGGAGTCGATTACCATGGATCGATTTAGTAAAGACAAAGATTTTTCGGGAGAAGAAAAATTCTGGTATCGCTGCAAGTCAAAAAAGCTCATTCGTTTATTTTATATTTAATCTACTGTCAGGGTATCCTGCACGGCAGAGGAAATATTTGCAGGTCTTATAGGAGATTTAAAGCGATTTTCTGTCCGAGGGATAGATGGCCAGGCTAAATGCCGAAAAGGTGTCGTTTTACGAAACGCATCCAGTTCGTTTGCGCACTCACGAAATTTCTCCAACTCT
Source organism: uncultured Chthoniobacterales bacterium (assembly GCA_934667795.1). Lineage (GTDB taxonomy): Bacteria > Verrucomicrobiota > Verrucomicrobiia > Chthoniobacterales > CAKUMP01 > CAKUMP01. The sequence goes on from CAKUMP010000003.1 coordinate 26,443, forward strand.
GCTGAGTCCGCTTTCCCTTCCTTGAGTCGTATTCCCAGAGCAAGCGCATTTCGCATGAGTTCATGATGCTTAAGCCCGGCTTGAAGAAATGCGACTCGCTCTGCTTCTTGCGTTTCTTCTTTTGTCAGCAAAGCTTTAGCTTCTTCTAACAATTGTTTAGCCGGAGCTAATACGGAATCTGTATAAAGATGCGGCAAAGCGGCATGGGGGCCATGATAATAGTTTTCAGAAATAATTCCCTGGGCTTGAAGTTCACCATATTTTCCGGGATTGGCACCTGTCGTTCCACCTGCCGGGATGGGATACCCAAATTCTGTTCCTTTTTCCTGCCAATAGTTGAGGTATTCCCGAATCTTGGTTGCAGCAGAACCAAAAGCCTCACTAAATTCCTGTACCAGTGCATCTGATGTCAAATCCGGCTGAGTCATCAATCGTGCCATCACATAGCTATTAAAGCCTTCTGTCGCCCAATGACCTTTAATCGTATCCAGATCAAAGCCCATCATTCCATTTTCATGAGCAAAATGCATAAAACGGACGATTTCCTCAGCATGGATCGCCGGGGCACCCGCATAATAAGACCCCCAATTGGGACGCAAATATATTTCCGCGCCGGCTTGACGCCAGCCTTCCCAGGCTTCAAATGCATCCCACCCATCCACCATGCCAATCACGGCTTTTCCATGAAATTTCTGTGTTGCTTTCGGGGGGTGACGATAACTCCAATATGCATACGTTAATAAAGTAACCTCAGGATTTGTCTGTTGAAGTCGTTCCGAAATCAAATTCCAGAAATGGACATAGCGCGCAGTAAGATTGGCATCCCCTTTCCAGATCCCCTGCAAGTCCTGCCCTTGCGGATCATCCCAGGCCAGGGTTTCCGGCGCCAGATCATAACCGGCTCCGTCATTTGGACAAACATTGTAATACTCCGGAGCACCTGCTTTTTGATAGTCCTTTGCGATTTGTTCCACCACTGCAGGATTAGAAAGACGTAATTTGGCGTGCCTTCCGTTATTGCCAACCACTTTCATCAAGTCTGTTTCCGACAATCCATCGGGAGGAAGTGCGAAGTAATCAGGATTTGATTCCGCATACTTTTGCCACCAATCCGTAAATGCATGTCCAAAGCGAATCGAGCCACGGCGCCCGGCGCGATGGTTTTGCGCCCAGCGGATTCCTTCTCTGACCACTCGCAATGACCCCGTTCCTCCACCTGCGTTAAAGCTGGAAACATTCAGCGACAACTGAGAACTTGCATCGAACCGGTAAGAAGGTGCTGCATCTTCATAAAAATCTTGCTTCTTGAAATAAATCAATCCGGCAACACTTCGTGCTGGACCGACTTCCGTACTGGATATACCTCGTATCAAAACACGATCAGGAGTAGCATTTTCTACTCTTGCTAAAGAAAAATCCACAGCACTTCCGCCACCTCCATTGTTTTGGATAATCCCATAAAATGGTTGTGCATTGTAACCACTTAAAGGCGACAATTCTTCTGTTGTCTGATCGAACACGCGCGTGCTTCCGGAATCAGTAGGTGACGTCAGATTTAACACCGGGTTACCTGTTACGATATCAGCACTCCGACCACCACCAGAACCACCAGTATCTCCAGCAAAGAAAATGCCTTGCGGTTTAAACGATTACTATAAATAGAAAATCTCATATCCGGATACAGGGGGTTAAATTCGCGTACTTCTGTCCGCCACAGGATTCCTGCACCACCAGTTTTGGTGCCAGCCGTCTATGCGAAATTTCCGTCATAGGAGTTTTACGATCTATCATCTCTACCAAAAGTCTGACCGCTTCCCGTGCCATGGCTGACACCGGTATCTCCAGGGATGTCAGTCGCGGAATCGTATATTGCGCCATCGCAGAACCATCGCAACCGGCAATTGCAATTTCTCCAGGGACATTCACCCCGTTATCCACACACGCTCGAAGGGCTGCCATGGCAAATAAATCATTAATGAAAATAATCGCCCTAGGACACTTTTTGCTCTTTGTGACTTCTTCAATAAATTGTCCACCAGGAGAAAAATAAATGTCCTTTAACTCTTTGGACTCCGCATTCGCAGGCATTTTCATCAATGCCATTTGCATACGGTGCTGCGACAGGACATCCTGTACCGCTCGTACGGCTTCATTCACACGCCTGTTCGCCGCTCCCTTGGCATTGAAATTCTCCTTCACCGAGGCAAAATCATTTTCACTTAACGCAAGCGCAATATCACGATACCCACATTCAATAAAATGCTGTGTTAATTCGGAAAATCCTTTGTAATAATCCACCCCAATGTGCGGCACTCCCTCATAAGGGTACCCATCTATTAACATCACAGGCGTTTTGTTTTTAATAATCGTCTCAAGAATATTTTGCGTCTGCCCCATGTATAACAGATTTTCAATTAAAATCCCTTCCGCACGCATGTCTTGCATGATGTCCAATGACCGCGCTATCCCACCAGAATCCACAAACAAATCACTGGAAAAAAATCGATATCCCGCTCCACGAATTGCCGCCCCCGCGTGAATCGCTATCTCCGATGTCACCTGGTGCAAACTGATATTCTTGATAATCCCGATCAATCCACTCCGACCCCCACGCAGAATCTTAGCCTGATGATTAATCCGGTACCCTAACCGCTCCGCTACCCCTCGTACATAGGCCACCGTTTCCGCATTATATCTCCCATCCGTATGATTCAACGCCGCCGAGACCGTCGATAACGATAACCCACAGGCATCCGATATCTGCTTCAAGGTAACTCTGGAAGACTTCACATTCATAAAAATTCGTAACGTTGCGAATTTAGGGAGATTTCAGGAGAGAAGTCAAGAATGTTTTGAAAAAAACTTCTATTACAGGATTATTTTACTGTATAGGCTGGCCAAATCCGATGTCATGGCCATCGAGATCCTGGGTTCCGAACTCGCGACCACATCTTTGACGAGAAGCACTGGGGCTGATGCGGTAAGACGTGCTTGTGATGAAGTGGTCATAATTTTATGTGGAATGCGCTGACATTACCGTCACCGCACTCCTGCATCTTCCGGAGTGAAGTCGTCCAGATAGATCGCTTTATTCCAGATTCGGAAATCATCGATCAATCCATCTGCAGAGACGGATCCATCGGACAGGATAAGGCCACCGATTCCGAAAGAGGTGGAAACCTGGTCCAGTACATCCTGCTCTCCTGAGAACAACCCGTTCTGGATCGGGTGGGAAGCCATTTTACGTCCATCGAGAAACAGCCTTGCTTCCTGTGCATCCCAGGTCAATGCAATGTGGTGCCATTCACCGGGAACCCAATCCACCGATGCGATCAGTTGCTGATTTTCAGAATCTCCCACAAATGCCCGGAAAATCAATTCTCCTTCATTGCCTGTAAGAACCAGCAATGTACGCAGTTTCGTTTCCTGAGCACTGAGAGCATCAGACGGAAGATCGAACAAATAGCGCAATGCGCGTGGATCTTCGCGTTCAAAATCCGGTCTGTACCATAATTCGACAGTTCCTTCGGAAAACACAATATTCTGGAACCGATCATACTCTGCCGTCCGATACGGCGTGTCCTGTTCTTTTCCGACCTGAAGTGCTTCGCCCCCATTTCGACCCGACTGATCGGATGTCGTCACCGCACTTCCGCGAAGCATCGCGCCTTCCGCATTGGCAATGTTAGCACTTGTCCCCTGGTCAAAATTTGCTTCGAACAAAACCTCCGGCTTTTCTTCTGCCATCGCCGGAAAGCAGAAAACACATCCCGCCACAATCCAATATAAAATTTTTTTCATCAATGAAAACTCCTGTAAGATTTTTAGTTTATTCTGTCTTATTTTTGCTTGTATTTTCTGATGGGACCCGATGGAACCAGCGGGTTTCATGCACATCTGCTTTAAACGAAGTTTTCGTGACATTTCTGGCAATATATTTCCCTTCGGTAAGGTCATACACATCGGATGGGATATCCCATTGTAATTCTTTTTCGCCTGCTGTTAAAGCATGTAAAACCAAAAAACCATTGCCTGCATAAGTGGCATCGCCTTCCGGACCAATCGGCGAGAGGCCTGCCAGTTTTGCCGTTTCTCTTAAAAATTCCGGCGTCAATGCGCCCGGCAATCCAATATAGACGCCGATCCAGTTTTCTGATTTTTTGAGTGCCGCCCCGACCAGTCCATTATCTTTATAGTAGGCTAACGGGATAGCATCTGCATCTTTCACACAATACAGCGGACTAAGTGCTTCGGTGTGGAGATAATTCCATCCAAATGCCAAAGGTTCCTTGCCTTGAGCGGCGCGAAAGCGTCGTACAGCCGCTTTATCCGGTTCCATGACCGCGCGAATTCCGGTCAGTCGTCGAACCACATCCGAAAAAGTATCGGGCGTGCCTGATGCATTGAGCACAACCACCACATTCCCGTCCTTCTGCATATTTTCCTCCACCCAGCGGAGCTGGTTTTCCGTCAGTGAGAGAGAAGAAAGCAAAATATTAATTTTATATTTCGGACGATCAGGATTATCTAGATCGGAAAGTTCGTAAGCATCCCATGTAACGCCTGAGCGGGATAAAGGAATACGGACAAGATTATGTGCGACCACGGACAAAGCGGGGCCGAAAATCCCTTTGCGGCTGGTGCGGTCCTGAATTTCTTCATCGCAGAAAACCGCAATTTGCCCGCGATCTTCAGGCTGTGGAAAATCATTTGCCAAACGTGCTGCACGCACCGCTTCCGCGATCCCCTGCATATACGATTCATCCGCCCAGCCATTTCCACCCAGGCCATAAATCCACACCCCTTCCCCCTGAGACAAAGTCATTCCTACATCCCGGCGAAGCTGATTTTTCCAGCCCTCCGAACCTACCGGCACTCCCCAATTCTTTCGAAACTGCATTGCATCCGCTGGCAGCCAGGACAAATCCGTTCGATAGTCCAACTCATTCAGGAAAAATTTCCCGGACAATCGGATTGACGCAATCAAGGAATTATAACTTCCCACCCGCCCCAGCGTCCGCCAGTTTCCATAGGACGTCACACTGACAATTCCATCCAGATGCGGCTGCCCCAGCAGAACACGTAACCCCCAGTGGTTCATCATCTGATTATGTAAAATGTCATGATAGTAAGTACTGACAAGCGTAGGTCGCTCTATTCCTTTTTTGAAAGCGGCGGCCAACTGGTTAATTGTTTCCGCAATTCCTTCGGAAGAAAACCGGCTGGCATCATAAATCCTGCGATGTTTTCCCTGGTTAATATCCAGCATCAGTTCCTCCGTTGAACGCTCTTCCTCTTCGGGAAGTTGCGCTGTTGCAAATGTGACACTTTCATCGTCCCAGGCCTTCCGCAACGCGGATTCATCATTGTTATAAACGCCACGCAACCAGGTCCGGAACGCAGCGATATTATGTGGCGAGCGATCCATGTGATCTCTGGGTCCCGGGCAAAACCACTGCCCATCGCCCCCATTCACAAGATGCACGCCCGCAACCGACTTTCCTAATGGGGACGTTGCCAGATGTTGTCCCAGCGCTTCCAGAAATGCAGATGCTTCGCGACGATACACTTCCGATGTATAGGAAATATTCCAATGCTCATCGGAGTTTTTAGGATCTTCCGGGCGCGTTTCGGTTTCATGAAAACTGCCTTTTGTTCCGACGGTTTTTTTCCCTTCCGGGCTATGCCAGACAGCATCCGGATGTTTATCTCCCATTTCCGGATATGGAAATAATGCCAGATAAAACAAAATATTTCTTTCCGGATCCTGCTGCAAGGCTTTGCTCAACAACTCATCCACTGGCGCAAAATCATATTTCCCATCTCCCAGCCAGATCGGTTTGCCATAATTGACGCCATTCTGATTTGCCCAGAGAGGAATCCAATGCAACGGAACCCCGGCTGCGGTAAAAGCTTTATGATCCGCATTCCGTGGCCATATCGACGGCCCCGCTGTAAATCCAAACATCGGGATCTTTTCCCCATTAATCGTCAAATAAACATTCCCGTTCTCCGCTACCACCTGCGCTGCCGTCGGCGTACGCTTTTCCAGTTTTCGTAAAATTTCCTCTTCGGAATAAATCCCTTCCAGTTGTGCCGGCGACAATTGAACCGGATATTGCACCACCGACGTCGGTGCTTCTGTTAATTCAATTCCATCCAGTTCCATTTCAAACGGAGCACCCTGCAAACTGAAATACACATTTGCTTTTGCTCCTGCATAATCCTCCGGAATATCCATGACAAAAAATGTCAGCCCCCAGTCCTTGTCCGTTGCAATCAAAGGATTCACCTGTATATCTCTAAAATATTTTACCGGTTTTCCATCCGCGCTCACTTTTGCAATTGCATGAAGAGTGCTGCCAAAAGGAAGCTGTGTCATCCGGTAGCGAAATGAAAATATATATTTTTTTCCTGCCTCCAAAGAAATTGTGGGGGAGTGATTCAGAATTAGATTCTGTTCGCCTGTTTTCTTTAAAAACAAACTGTTTGCCCCATCCCAGGCCGCATTCTTGCGAACACTTCCAGCAACCTCTGGTGCTGCCTCTCCGGTGCCGGCAGTCGAAGCGCCGGGCGGTAATGATTCATGCCCCCAGTCCAATGACGGGCGTACACTGCTGTCTTCTTTTAATTCCCAGTTTTCCGGCGCAGCATTTTCTGTTATTTTTTCAAATGAACCATTTGCAATTAAATTGCCGCCACCCGTCGCATTCTCAATTTGAATCGTGCAATTCTGAACTGCCTGCGGAACAGAAATCACCAACCGTCCATCTTCTTCACCGACTTGTTCCGGAAAGAAAAAATGGCTGGTATGAATCCGATACCGTTCCCCTTTGCGACTAGAAAATACTTTGGGCTGCA
>CAKUMP010000004.1 GCA_934667795.1 uncultured Chthoniobacterales bacterium
GCTCTGCACCGCTTTGGATCGATCGACACGAGAGCTGCTATAAGCAAAAATCTTTCGCAGATCCATTTCGATATGATCCAAAGCGGCGGGAACCGCCGCACTCCAAAGACATGTCACAATCACCCCTAAGTGGTAGGAGAAAAACTTTCCAGGAATTGGAGTAAGGCAGTGGTTGCACGCGCCCGGTGACTGATTTTGTTTTTTTCTTCGAGTGGAAACTCCGCAAAGCTGAGGTGATACCCTTTCGGAAGAAAAACCGGATCGTAACCAAACCCCTGATCCCCTCGCTCTTCCAGAAGAATATCGCCTTCCACTGTCCCATGACACTGGGTGAGAATCTTCCCCTGATGCGCCACCGCAATCACACACTGGAACCGCGCAGCCGTAGGAAAGTTGTGAAAAAATGACTGCAATGCCTGAAGCGATTTCAACAGTTTTTGGCGATTATCCGCATCTGTCGCCCGGGGGCCGGCATAACGCGCAGAGCGAACCCCCGGCTCACCCTGAAGTGCATCCACTTCCAGTCCGGAATCATCCGCAATCACTAAACCAGAAAATTTCTGCGAAACCGCAAGCGCTTTAATACAGGCATTTTCCGCAAAAGTCGCACCGGATTCATCAATCTCAGGAATTTCGTCCAGACTAGAGAAATCGGAAATTTCAAATTTATCTCCAAGCAACTGAGAAAACTCATGTGTTTTGTGACGGTTACTGGTCGCGATCATCAAATGCGGTTTCATAAAGGAAAAATGAATGGCCCCTGCTTCATAATAGTTGCAGGCAAGCTGATTTTTTATTGAATGGAGCGGATAAAGAGATCATCGGGAACAGGTTGAGGGAGGCGAGGCGAATTGGCGCCATAGCGTTGCAGGATGATTCCATTCGCAATACTTTGTGCAATGCGTTCACGATAAGCCGGGTTGCGGGCCAGGTTATCGTCGGCGGAGTTAGAAAGAAATCCACATTCAAGCAAAACGGCCGGATTCAGGTTTTTACGAAGTACGTAAAATTCCGCATGTTTTACTCCGCGATTGGTCGCGCGAAGCTCCCGGATCATGCAGTTTTGGATGGAAGAAGCCAGCGAACGGGAATACGGATGCTCATAAAATGTTTCTATCCCACGGGCACCGTGGTTTCGGGCAGAATTGAAATGAATACTGACAAAAATTGCGTCGCTATAACGGTTCGAAATGGCGGTTCGAGTTCCGAGTGGGATAAAGGTGTCGTTATGACGGGTCATAACCGTCTTGAACCCGGCGGCCCGGAGTTTGGGTTCGAGGCGCTGCGCCACATCCAGATTGACTGTTTTTTCTCTGGTTCCACGTCGAGAAACCGCACCACTGTCATGAGCGCCATGCCCGGGGTCGATAACGACTGTATTAAATGTTTTGGCATTATTCCTGACCGAAGAGCAGCCTGTCAGCAAACAGATAGCCAGTAATATCAGGAGGGAATTTGCCCATAATTTTAGAAGCATGTGTGTGGGAGTTGTAAATTGTTCGTGCAAGTCTTTAACCTTTATCAGAATAAGAGGCGCGTCAACCCCTGGGTACATCTTTTTACAATTTCGGAAGCTGACAGCCGGGAGCACTGACGTCCCCGTCGGCAATCGTGAACCTAAACCTGGAATCGCTGGCGTCCCCATCGCAATGTGAGCCTAAAGATGCTTTGACAAGTAAGCGAGAGTGACGCAGTCTGTACCTTTTCTAAAAGCAAGAACGCGATGAATCAGAGACGCAAACAATATCCATTTGATGAAATAGAAGCCCGCTGGCAGGAAAGGTGGGAGAAGGAAGGGACTTTTGAGATCGGAAATCCCGGGGATCCCGGATTTGATGTCAATAAACCGAAGTATTACGTACTGGACATGTTCCCCTACCCAAGTGGTGAAGGACTGCATGTAGGGCATCCGGAGGGATATACAGCGACCGATATTATGGCACGCTATAAACGGATGCGTGGATTTAATGTCCTGCACCCCATGGGATGGGATGCATTCGGGTTACCGGCAGAACAGTATGCCATTAAAACCGGTCAGCATCCACGTGTCACAACCGAACGAAATGTCGAACGGTTTCGTGAGCAGTTAAAACGTATTGGTTTTAGTTATGACTGGTCACGGGAAGTGAATACCACTTCTCCTGAGTATTTCAAATGGACGCAATGGATATTTTTAAAATTGTACGAAAGCTATTACGACGGCGAAAAAGCGCGTCCGATTGAAGAATTCAAGGCAAAAAATCCTGGAGCGACGAAAGAGGAGGTGGATGCGGTGCGTCTGGCCTATGTGGCGGAAGTTCCTGTGAACTGGTGTGAAGGATTAGGCACGGTGCTGGCGAATGAGGAAGTCGTGGATGGAAAGAGTGAAGTGGGGGGATTCCCGGTCGAACGACGTCCGATGCGGCAGTGGATGTTGCGTATCACAGCATATGCGGACCGCTTGATCGATGAGTTAAACGATCTGGACTGGCCGGAGTCGATTAAAGCATTGCAACGGAACTGGATTGGACGCAGCGAAGGTGGGATGGTGCGGTTCCCATTGGAAAATGGGTCGGGAACGGGCAATGGGATAGATGTTTTCACTACGCGCCCGGACACCCTTTATGGGGCAACCTATCTTGTTCTGGCGCCGGAACACCCTTTGGTGGATGTCGTCACCAGCGCGGAAGCAAAAGATGCGGTGGAAGCCTACAAAAAAGTCGTTGCAACGAAATCCGATCTGCTCCGAACCGAATTATCGAAAGAAAAAACGGGCGTTTTCACCGGAGGTTATGCGGTGCATCCGGTGACACAGGAACGGGTACCGATCTGGATTGCGGATTATGTTCTGATGGGGTACGGCACAGGTGCCATTATGGCAGTGCCCGGGCATGATACACGCGACTTCGAATTTGCAAAAGAGTTTGGGTTGGAAATCCGTCGGGTCGTGCGTGCTGCGAATGAAAATGGCAGCGAGCCGCTGGAGGAAGCCTTTGCAGGTGAAGGGGTTTCAGTGAACTCCGGAATTCTGGACGGTTTACCCACCGCGGAAGCAAAAAAGAAAATGCTGCAATGGCTGGAAGAAAATAAAGCCGGAAAAACCAGCATCAATTATAAATTGCGGGACTGGCTGTTTTCACGTCAGCGCTACTGGGGCGAACCATTCCCGGTCGTCTGGGGCGAAGATGGTCATCGCGGGCTGGATGAATCCGAACTGCCGGTGTTGCCTCCCGAAATGACCGATTTTAAACCCACCGGAACTGCAGAACCTCCGCTAGCAAAGGCTAAGGATTGGATTCGTTATTCGGAGCAGGAAACCCGGGAAACGAATACGATGCCTCAGTGGGCGGGGTCATGCTGGTATTATCTACGCTATTGTGATGCAGAAAACTCCGACCATCTGGTGGGTAAGGATGCGGAAGCGTACTGGATGGGGGGAGGAAATGCAGGTGGAGTGGATTTGTATATTGGCGGAACAGAACATGCAGTCCTTCACCTTTTGTATGCACGCTTCTGGCATAAAGTTTTGTTTGATCTGGGCTATGTAAGCACCCCGGAACCTTTTCACAAACTGGTCAACCAAGGGCTGATCTTAGGAGAAGATGGACAAAAAATGTCTAAAAGCCGGGGGAATGTGGTGAACCCGGACCATGTGATTGATGAATATGGGGCAGATGCATTGCGACTGTACGAAATGTTCATGGGGCCATTGGAACAGGTCAAGCCCTGGAGCATGACCGGCGTCGAAGGCGTCGCCCGATTCCTGGCACGCGTCTGGCGACTGGTCATGGAAGAAGACCAGGCTGGCAAGTGGCATCTCTCGAACACGATTCAGGATGTGGAAATGAACGCTTCACAGCTAAAACTCGTCCACAGCAGTATTAAAAAAGTGACCGAAGATACCGAAGCACTGGCATTTAATACCGCAATTTCCCAGATGATGATTCTGGTAAACGGGCTGACCGGCGAATCTCAACGCCCTTTGACGGCAGTTGGCATTTTATTGAAGCTCTTGCAACCGTTTGCTCCTCATCTGGCCGAAGAATTATGGGCAAAACTCAGCGAGAAATTTGATTCTGTAACCAATGAACTCGCCTATCAGCCATGGCCGACGTATGAAGAAAAATTTCTCGTCGAAGATGAAGTGGAAATGGTGCTCCAGATCAATGGAAAACTGCGGGACCGGTTGAAAGTTTCTCGCTCACTGGATAAAGATGCCGTAGAAGCATTGGCAAAAAAACAGGAAAAAATCGCAGCAGAATTGACCGGAAAAGAAATCCGTAAAGTGATTGTCGTCCCAGGAAAACTGGTCAATTTTGTCGCAACTTGAACATGAAAAAAACAACGGGATTCATTTTTGATTTCGATGGATTGATTGTAGATACCGAATGGCCGGAATATGTCGCTTGGAGCGAAATTTATCAGGAGTTTAATCAGGAACTGACAATTCCAACCTGGTTGCAGGCGGTCGGACATGTCCAGAATTTTGATCCACGAGCAGATCTGGAGTTGAAGGTAGGAAAAATTCTGGACTGGGGAATTCTCGATAAACGCCGTTCTGAAAGACATTTATCCCTTGTCGCAGAAGCAATGCTTTTACCGGGCGTGGAAGAAATGATCCGGGAGGGACAAAAAGCCGGTTTGCGTATTGGGGTGGCGAGTAATTCCAATCGGGAATGGGTGACGAGAGGGCTTGCGCGAGTGGGCCTGGACAGTATTGTGGAAGTAGTGCGAACCCGGGATGACGTTATGACCCCCAAACCGGCACCAGATGTTTATTTATCATGTCTGGAAGCACTGGACCTCAAGCCGGAAGAAACCCTGGCATTTGAAGATTCTCAACCGGGCGTGCAGGCGGCCAAACGTGCCGGATTGTATGTGATTGCGGTTCCGAATCGGTTGACACGCTTTCATGCGCTGGAAGAAGCGGATCATGTCGTCGAATCCCTGGAGGGCGCCTGGCAAAAAATCCATTCCGGAGAATTCTGGAATCCTCTGACGAAATCCAATACATAATTCAGACGTTTGACTCTGTACTAAAATTATGAAAATAAACCCTGAACTTGAAATGTTTACTGGCGGAATGCTGGAAACAAATGCCTATTATCTGACCGCGCCGGAAGGGAAAATCCTGATCGATGCTCCGGAAGGCGTTTTGCACTGGTTACAGGAAACCGGCAAAAAGGTCGATCTCCTGTTGCTGACACATGGGCATTTTGACCACATCATGGATGCAGCAGCCGTGATTGAAGCATTTCAATGTCGGGTGGCATATCATGTTGATGGAACTGCCATGCTGACCGAGCGGGATCATTTCCGCCGGTTTGGATTTGAAGTTGGGTTAGAGCCGATCCAGCCGGGAGAATTATTGGATGAAACGGAAAACATCTCGTTACTGGGAGATGATTTTCGGATTTTTCTGGTACCGGGGCACTGTCCTGGGAGTTTATGTTTTCTGCGAAAATCCACTGATGAACTTTTTGGTGGAGATGTCCTTTTTGCCGGAGGCGTAGGCCGTTGGGACCTGCCTGCCGGCAATCAGGAAGAGTTGTTTTCCGGTATTAAAAATAAATTATACCCTTTGCCCGACGACACCATCGTGTACCCCGGCCACGGTCCCCGGACCACTATTGGTAACGAAAAGCGCAATAACCCGTTTGTGCGTGGGTAATTTGGAATGCGGCGGTTGTCGCCATTTTGGATGAAGAGATATATCCCTCTCTGCCCTCTTGAATTCTCTGAAATCACCCTTACAGGGTTTATTTCTCTCTCCACACCAGACCCAGGGTATTGCCCTGGTCTGCCCTTTCAGGACACATTCTTTAGAGTGCGACGGGAACCGCCGCACTCCAAAAGGGCGACATGTCACCCGGGAGCCGACGAGGACGTCGGCGCTCCCGGGAGTATCAATCGTCTTTGTCGCCGGACAGGCGGGCCAGTACGCTGAGATCTTCCAAGGTCGTGGTATCTCCCGTGATGGTATTTCCTGTGGCTACTTCTCTTAGCAAGCGACGCATAATTTTACCACTGCGAGTCTTGGGCAATGCTTCTGCAAAACGGATTTCATCCGGTTTTGCAATCGCACCAATGGATTTTCCGACATGGTCACGCAACTGTCTGGACAAGTTTGGCGTTGGTTTCATTTTGCCCTTCAGTGTCACAAATGCGACCACGCCCTGTCCCTTCAGATCATCCGGACGTCCGACAATCGCAGCTTCTGCCACTGCTTCATGGGACACCAGTGCACTTTCGATTTCTGCTGTTCCGAGGCGATGCCCGGCCACGTTCAGAACGTCATCGATACGACCCACGATCCAGAAGTTTCCATCTTTATCCCGGCGTGCACCGTCTCCTGTAGTGTACCATCCTTTGAAATCGTTCCAGTACGTTTTTTTGTACCGTGTCTTATCCCCATAAATCGTGCGCAACATCGACGGCCATGGTTTCCGGATCACCAGTTTTCCACCCACATTCGGAGGTACTTCTTTTCCTTTGTCATCCACCACTGCGGCATCCACCCCAAAGAACGGGAGTGTCGCTGTCCCCGGCGTTGTGGGTGTCGCTCCTGGAAGCGGGGCGATCATCGTGGATCCGGTTTCTGTCTGCCACCAGGTATCTACAATCGGGCAGCGTCCGCCACCGATCGTATTATGGTACCACATCCAGGCTTCCGGGTTAATAGGTTCACCCACCGAACCCAGCAGACGCAGAGAAGAAAGATCATGTTTCTTCACCCAATCATCGCCCCATTTAATAAAGGCACGAATGGCGGTCGGTGCTGTGTAGAAAATGGTCACCCCGTATTCTTCAATAATTCTCCAGAAACGGTCTGGTTCTGGATAGTTGGGTGCACCCTCATATAAAAGCGTGGTTGCGCCATTGGATAGCGCGCCATACACTGCATACGTGTGTCCGGTTACCCAGCCGATGTCTGCTGTACACCAGTAAATATCGGTTTCTTTAAGATCAAACAGATATTTTGTCGTCAGATGTGCGCCTAACAAATATCCTGCGGTTGTATGTAAAATTCCTTTGGGTTTTCCGGTAGAGCCGCTTGTATAAAGGAGGAAAAGTGGATCTTCACTGTCCTGCTCGGATGCTGGGCAGTCCGCATTCACGTATTCCATCTCACGATGCCACCAGACGTCACGTCCTTCTTCGATATGGATTTCGTTATTTGCACGGCGGAACACAATCACGCGTTTTACCTGCTTAATGCCTTTTAACGCGATATCCACTTCATGCTTCAAAGGAATAATCTGCCCCCGACGATACCCGCCGTCCGCAGTAATCACAGCAACCGCTTTACTATCGATCACACGGTCACGGATACTGTCAGAACTGAATCCCCCGAAAATTACCGAATGGGTTGCCCCGATACGGGTACAAGCCAGCATCGCAATTGCGGCTTCGACAATCATGGGCATATAAATGACCACCTTGTCTCCCTTTTTGATTTTGTTACGTTTCAGAACATTTGCGAATTTACAAACTTCCCGATGCAACTGATGATACGTCAACACACGTTTTTCGCCTGGCTCCCCTTCCCAGATAATGGCAGCTTTATTGCGAGTTGGACCATCCAGATGTCGATCCAGGCAGTTTTCCGAAACATTCAGTTTCCCGCCAACAAACCATTTTGCAAAAGGGGGTTCCCATTCCAGAACCTTTTTAAATGGCTTCTGCCACACCAGTTCTTTTGCCATTCTCTTCCAGAATTTATTAGGAGATTTGATGGATTCATCATACATCTCCCGATATTCCTTGAGATTTTTAATCAAAGCATTTTTGGAAAATTCTTTGGAGGGTTTAAAAACACGGGACTCCGTTAACCGGGATTCAATATTGCTACTATTCGCCATAAGTCTATATCGGGGGTTAAGTTTAAATTTAATTGATTTACTGGGAATCTACTCCTAAAGGGAAGAAGAATTTTTATATTCAGTTATATTTTACTCAATTCGCTGGGCATTTGCCTGGCATTCGAGTGCTAATTCGCTCGCACGAAAAGCATGTTCCTGGGTCATAGCCAATTCTGTTCTATTTAAACAATCAAGAATAAGTTGTCCAAAAAATGGAAAACCTATTTTCCCTTTCACCGCATATCGGGCTTCGCCGACATGAGTTGCAAGTAAAAGCTGGTCTCCGCCATTGTCTGTCCCAAGGTCCATATTTTTGCGTAATTCGATCATTCCATCCGTCCCTAAAATGATGGTCCGTCCATCACCCCACGAGCGTAACCCCCCGGGCGTAAACCAATCCACTCGAAAATATCCTGTCGTTCCATTATCACCGACAACATTTGCTTCGCCAAAATCTTCCAGTTCCGGATACAAGTCGCGATGCTGGTGATTTGCCACGGCGGAATAAACGACTTTTGCTTCTTTTGCTTCGCTGAAAAACAAAAACTGCTCTGCCTGATGGCTACCGATATCACATAAGATCCCGCCGTATCGCTCTTTCTGGAAAAACCATTCCGGACGCGATGCCGCATTCAACCGATGCGGCCCCAGCCCCAAAACCTGCAACACTCGCCCAATCACACCCGCTTTTACTAATTGCCCCGCAAAAGTAGAGGACTCATAACACAGACGCTCGCTGTAATAAATCATGTACTTTCGCCCGGTCTCTGCGACCACTTCTCGCGCCGCTTTCACCTGATCCAACGTCGTAAACGCCGGCTTGTCCGTAAAATAATCCTTTCCTGCCCGCATCACCTCAATCCCCAAATCCGAGCGATCTGCCGAAACCGTTGCCGCCACCACCATCCGCACCTCATCATCCTCCAGAATTTCCCGCTTGTCCTTCGCTATCGTCACTTCCGGAAAAACTTCCTGAAATTTCTTTACCTTCTCCGGATCGGGATCCCAGACCTGCTTCACTCGCGCACCTGCATCCTTTAAAAACCGCGTCTGCCCATAAATATGGCCATGGTCCAGGCCTATCGCAGAAACAGTAAACTCATCCCCTTGTACCACAGGGCCAGATGCTATCATCCGAGGCACAAATTCTTCTTCTAATTTACGCATATTTCAAAAAATTTTAACAACCACAGAGAACCTGTTTAACCACAAAATTCTTATTTAACCACAGAACACACAGAATGCACAGAATAATTTTTTAAGGGTTGTTTCTGTGGAGGTCAACGAGACAGGTCGGACTGGGACATGAGTTTAAATCCTTGTGACCCCAGCATCGTGGCGACAAAATCGGCGTCTTCTACGTGCAAAACCAGTGCGGCTCGTCCTTCGGGACGGATCATCAGGGGGTAACTGAAGTTTATATTTGCTTCCGACATCAAAATCCCGCGCAACATGGCTGCCAGATTGGTTGCTTCCTGTAACTCCACCACCAGGACGCGTGTCAGGCTGTACGGCACGTCCTCATTATCAAAAATTGCCTGTACTCGTTCTGGATCGGTTAAAATCATCCGGGTAACTGCAGAATCTGCGGAATCCTGTACACTCAAGGCCAATACTTCCACGTGTTGATCATTCAACAACTTCACCAGGTCCAGTAATGCCCCGACCCGGTTATGTAAAAAGACAGAAAACTGATAAATCTCTTTTCCTCTCAACTTCTCAACCACTCTATTAAATACCATTGTTTATTCCTCTTCAGTTTCTACTAATTTTTTTCCTTACTCTGGGGAAGCATTTTGCAAACCTGATTGCTTTCAAAAACGAAATTTTGTTCACATTTTCGACACATAACGCACGTGTTTTGAGCCTTTTATGTTTTGTTTTTTTATTTATAACAATAAACAAAAGCGCAGGGTTCTGAGCATCGGACCCGGAGTGAATTTTGACAAAGTACTGCCCGCTAAAACCTGCGTCAATCCCCACTGCTGCCCTGCCTCCGTCCTTGATATATTTTCCTTCCACTTTTTCGCCTTTCTCATCAAAAACGTCTATCTGCACCGTTGAGTCTTCCTTTTCGACCGCCACACAAAACCAGTACTGGTTTCCCTGATACAAATTGACCGTCAGGACTACCGGGAATTTTCCTGCCACCATCCCGGTCCAATGCCCGTCCCGAATGCGAAATCCGTCATTACTAAACGCGCCGACCAAATCCATCACACGCGCTCTTGCTGCGACCTCCCCCCCCTTTCCATCATCAATAACCGTTTGCCCGATCAAAGACAGCATGGGAAAAACCGTCAGAAAAAATCCTGAAAAAACGATCAGGAAAAATCTTCCTGTTTTGCTTTGTCTGCCGGTGCCTTCTGTGCGTTCCACTTTCATTGTTCTCCTCCTGACTTTCCAGGGAGGATGCGACGCACCAGATTATCTGCCATTTTTTCCAACACTTCCACTTCCTCGCGACTTGGCGCCTGTCCTGGAGGGAAAGAAACCAGTGGTTCCAGTTCTTCCAAAGAACTTCGTACGACCTGGACCAGTTCGTCTGCTTTCGTACGGGAAGAAAGTTTCTCCAATTGATTGCGCATAAATACAATCAACAAGGGTTGTCGCAATATCATGGCGCGTTCCGGTGAATATTCTCTGGCGGCCAGTGAACTTCCCACATTCAGCCCGCGCAGCCATGCTCCCACGCTCATCAAAACCACCAGATCCTGGTCCTGTTGCATTCCAAGCGCCATTTTAATTTCATTTTCAATCGCTTCCAGCTCCTCCCATATCGCTTCCCAGACATCCAGGTCCGCAAATGCCGTAATACTGTTCCCACGGCTCAAAATATGTTGCCCGACTCCCAGTGTTCGTGCCAGGTTCAGGATTTCTTTCCCCATATTTTTCACCTGCTGCCGGTCGCGCGCACTGGTTGCCACATAGCCATCGGCAATCATCCCACCCAATATCAGAGCCATCTGTGCACGATTTGTCGTCGCTAACGAATAAGGTTCCCGGAAATACGCCGACCACGACGGCATCCCGGTTTTTTCGATTGCGGCAAAAAGTTCGCCCGGAACAGGTACCGCGACCCCTTCCAGTTCTATTGCTGCGGCCATTTCATTCTCTGCCAGACTGGTCGATCCTGAAGTCTGCTGCTGACCCATTTCGGTCAACTCTTTTGCCGCCTCCATGTCCATCCCCCAACTCCAACCTGCCAGAATTATCGCAATTCCCAATCCACTGATAATTCGTCCCGTCATCTTTTTTATCCTCCCATTCTCAAGGAAAAAAATCAATCCTGATTCACTATTTCTCTTTGAAATAGATTTTCTCTGCATTTTCTCTCATTTCGATGATTTTCTGCTTGTCCCTGCCGATTCCCGTGCGAATGATATAGAATTAATCCATGAAAGCACGTGTTATAGTCATGCCTAAACAAAGCGTCCTCGACCCGCAAGGGGTGGCCGTCCAAAACGCACTCCACCACCAGGGTCTTGAATCCGCTAAAAATGTCCGTATCGGGAAATATATCGAAATCGAAATCGATGCTGCGCCGGATGCGGAAGCGAAACTTCATGAGGCCTGCAAAGACCTCCTGTCTAACCCGGTCATCGAAGACTATAAACTGGAAATTCTCTCGTGAAATTCGGCGTTCTCCGTTTTCCAGGTTCAAACTGCGACCAGGACTGCGTCCTGGCTTTACGCGATTTGGGGCACTCGGCTGATTACATCTGGCACAAAGACACCACGGTGGAAGGAGTCGATGCAATCGTTATCCCTGGTGGGTTTTCCTATGGGGATTACCTTCGGTGTGGAGCGATTGCGCGATTTTCTCCCATCATGCAGGCCGTCCAGGAACATGCGGCGGCAGGAAAGCTTGTGATTGGAATCTGTAACGGGTTCCAGATCCTCTGTGAAGCGCGACTTCTGCCAGGAGCACTCATCCGCAATAAAAACCTGCACTTCCGTTGTGAAGACACCTTGTTGCGAGTCGTGAATACCGATTCTCCCTTTACCAATCAATTTTCAACCGGACAAATCCTTCAGATTCCGATCGCACACGGCGAAGGAAATTACTCGGTAGATCCGGAAACCCTTAAGGAACTCCAGCAAAATGGACAAATCCTCCTCCAGTATTGCTCTCCAGAGGGGGAAATCAGCCAGGAAGCCAACCCGAATGGCTCCACCGAAAACATCGCAGGTATTTGTAATACCACCCGCAACGTGTTCGGCCTGATGCCACATCCGGAACGCGCCTGTCACTCCCGACTCGGTTCTTCCGACGGACGTGGCATCTTTGAGTCCATGATCCAGCATTTTAACTTCCAATCTTCTTAATCCATTTTTTACGTCTTTAAGGTATGAGCGAACCAGCCATTACACCGGAAATCATCGAAAAACACGGAATCACGCCCGACGAATATGACCGCATTCTGAAAATTCTCGGTCGAGAACCCAATTTTACAGAACTCGGGATTTTCTCGGTGATGTGGAGCGAACATTGTTCCTACAAAAATTCCAAACCTGAATTACGGAAATTTCCGACGACTGGCCCACGGGTGCTGGTTAAAGCGGGGGAAGAAAATGCGGGGGTGATTGATATTGGAGACGGCTGGGCAGTGGCATTCAAAATGGAAAGCCACAACCACCCCAGCGCGGTCGAGCCGTTTCAGGGTGCTGCCACCGGAGTGGGAGGGATTATTCGTGACATTTTCACGATGGGAGCGCGTCCGGTTTTCAACCTGAACTCGCTCCGTTTTGGTCCCATCACCGGTGATCTGCCGGAAAACCGTCTTCGCCATAACCGGCGGCTTTTCTCCGGTGTGGTCGCAGGAATCGCGCATTACGGAAACTGCATCGGAATCCCCACGATCGGGGGAGAAATTTATTTTGATGAATCCTATGAAGGAAACCCACTGGTCAACGTTTTTTGCCTGGGTATCCTGCGGCACGAAGAAATTGCCCGTGGAGCAGCTACCGGAATCGGAAACCCGGTTTTTTATGTCGGTGCCGAAACCGGACGTGATGGACTGGCCGGAGCAGCATTTGCTTCTCGCGAATTGACAGAAGAATCCAAGGAAGACCGCCCTGCCGTTCAGGTCGGGGATCCATTTAAAGAAAAACTCTTGATGGAAGCCTGTCTGGAACTCCTCGAAAGTGGATGTGTCGCCGGAATTCAGGACATGGGTGCTGCAGGACTGACCTGCTCGACCTGCGAAACCGCCAGCCGCGGAGGGACAGGCGTCGAAATTGATCTCGCACTGGTTCCAAAACGTGAATCCGGAATGACGCCTTACGAAATCCTGCTTTCCGAATCCCAGGAACGCATGTTGATTATCGTGAAAAAAGGCGAAGAGCAGACGGTTAAAGACATTTTTGAAAAATGGGATCTCCCGTACGCGCAGGTGGGTGAGGTAAAAGACGACGGCCAGATGCGTGTGCTGAATCATGGGAAAGTGGTTGCAGAAATCCCTGCATCCCCGCTGGCAGACGATGCGCCGATTTATCACCGTGAGGCAGCCCCCTTTACCGCGCCAGCAGCGCTGGATCCAGATACCATCCCGGAAACCTCTCCTCAATCCGCATTGCCCACCCTGCTTGCACACCCCTCCATCGCTTCCAAAAACTGGGTCTATCGCCAGTACGACCACATGGTCCGAATCGGAACCGTCGTCCGCCCCGGCTCTGATGCAGCCGTTTTCCATGTCCGTGAAGCCGATAAATTTCTCGCCGCAACCAGTGACTGCAACGGGATTTATGTCCGTCTCCATCCACGTGAAGGAGGGAAAATTGCGGTGGCCGAAGCAGCTCGTAACCTGACATGCTCAGGCGCGACTCCCATTGCCGTGACCGATAACCTGAATTTCGGCAACCCGTACAAGCCCGAAAATTTCGCACAGTTGCAAATGGCGGTGGATGGAATTGCCGAAGCCTGCCGTTTATTTGATACTCCCGTCACCGGGGGGAACGTCAGCCTGTACAACGAAAGCCCTGCAGGAACCGTAGACCCTACCCCCACCATCGGGATGGTCGGAATCATCGAAAAAGAAGAGCATATCACGACCTCGTTCTTTAAAGCACCCGGTCATCACGTGATCCTGATTGGAGAAATTGGAAATGCTATGGGCGGTTCGCATCTGCTTTCCGCACTTTACAACCGCAAGGAAGGGCTCCCGCCTGCCATTGATCTGAACCACGAACGCAAAATGCAGCAAACCTTACTGCAACAAATTAAAGACGGAAAAATCCAGTCTGCTCACGATTGCTCCGAAGGCGGACTCGCCGTTGCTCTTGCAGAATCCTGTTTCCAGGAAAATGCACTCCTGGGTGCGGAAATCCATCTGACACATGACGATCGCCCGGAAATCGCACTCTTCAACGAAGCGCAATCGCGAGTCGTCATATCCACCCTGCCGGAAGATGCGGAATCCGTCGTAAATGCTTTCCAGTCCGCAGGAATTCCCGCACAAATCATTGGAACTACAGGAGGCGATTCGCTCACCATTGACCTTAATAACCATTCTTATAAATGGAATATAGCAGATATTCATAATATATGGTATAATGCCATTGCGACTTCGATGAATCCCGGAGCATCTGAATAATACCTTTCACTGCCACCATGCCCGACCCTTCTAACCCACATCCAACTCACGAATGCGGCGTTTTTGCTATTTTTGGACACCCTAATGCCGCGGTCCTGACTTATTACGGGCTATTTGCTCTTCAACATCGCGGGCAGGAAAGTGCCGGTATTGTCACGGCGAAAGGCCCGGAAACACCTTTCCAGATCCATAAGGACATGGGCCTTGTCTCTCAGGTCTTTTCAGGAAATCACCTGAAAGAACTGGAAGGTACACGCGCCATTGGCCACGTCCGCTATTCGACCAGTGGATCGACCAATATCATCAATGCGCAACCGATGATGGTAAATTGCAGTCGCGGGCAGATTGCGATTGCGCATAATGGAAACATCGTAAATGCAGCGCCTCTTCGCGAGGAACTCGAAGCCAAAGGTTCCATTTTCCAAACGACTGTTGATAGCGAAATCATCCTTCATCTGCTGGCTCAGCCCAATAACGGCAATTCTCCGCTGGCAAAACTCCGGAAAATCCAGGGCGCTTTCTCGCTGGTGATCATGGATGAGAAACGCATCATCGGGATCCGCGACCCATTTGGTTTCCGCCCGCTTTCTCTTGGAAAAGTGGATGGCGCCTATGTCCTTTCCTCGGAAACCTGTGCGTTTGACCTCATTCATGCAGAATTTATCCGCGATATTGAACCGGGCGAAATCGTGATTATCGATGAAACAGGAGTGCGCTCGGAATACCCGTTCAAATCCGAAGAAAAAGCTTTTTGTATCTTCGAATACGTCTATTTCGCGCGGCCGGACAGCATCATTCACAATGTTAATGTCAGCAAAGCCCGTATTGCAATGGGGCGTGAACTTGCGCGTCTTCATCCGGCCGATGCCGATGTCGTGATTCCGGTTCCGGATTCCGGGAATTATGCCGCCATGGGATTCGCGGAAGAATTAGGAATCCCTTACGATCACGCATTCGTTCGCAACCACTATATCGGTCGTACGTTTTTACAACCTTCCCAATTGATCCGCGATTTTAATGTGCGGGTAAAATTGAACCTGATTAAAGAAGCGGTTCGAGGGAAACGGGTCGTGGTGGTCGATGACTCCATTGTCCGTGGCACGACTGCCCGCGCACGCGTCGTCAACCTTCGCGAAGCAGGAGCGAAGGAAGTACATATGCGCATCAGTTGCCCGCCACATCATCACCCCTGCCATTATGGAATCGATTTCCCCGACCCCTCCAAACTGATTGCAAACCAGTATACGCTGGACGAAATCAAGGACTACCTTGGAGCGGACAGTATCGGATACCTGGATATCCCCTCAATGGTTCGCGCGACCGGCAAACCCCTCAACGAGTTCTGCCTGGCCTGTTTCAATGGAAAATATCCGATCAAGGTGGATCCGGAACTCGACAAATTTACGATGGAGCGAAAAAGCAAACGCTCCAGCCCCCTGATTTCTGATCAGGACCCACATCCGACACTTTTTCAGTAAATTTTTAAATCCAATCCGTTATTTTTAAACCATGGCATCCGACAGCAAAAAAAAATCCAGAACCGCAGCCAGAGGCACTTCTAAAAAACCTGCTGCTTCTGCAAAACGATCTTCTGCAAAAAAATCTGCGGCAAAAGCGCAACCCACCTCTTCTTATGCGGCTGCCGGTGTGGATGTGAATCTCGGCAACCAGGTGAAAACACGCCTGCAAAAGCTGGTTTCCTCGACACATGGTCCCGAAGTACTCGGTGGGATTGGCGGATTCGGCGGACTCTTCCAGCCGAATTTTAAAGACATGAAAGAGCCCGTGCTCGTCAGCAGCATTGACGGCGTCGGCACCAAGCTCAAACTTGCTTTCGCTATGAACAAGCACGACTCCGTCGGGCAGGATCTGGTGAACCATTGTGTGGATGACATTGCGGTCATTGGAGCGCGCCCGCTCTTTTTTCTGGATTACATGGGGGCCGCGAAGCTGGAGCCACCCGTTTTCTTTGATGTCATCAAAGGATTTTCCAAAGCCTGTAAAGCAGCCGGCTGCGCATTGATCGGTGGAGAAACCGCTCAAATGCCGGGCATGTACCAGGAGGGAGAATACGATCTCGCAGGCTGTATCATCGGTGTGGTCGATCGTAAAAAAATGATCGATGGCTCAAAAATCCGCCCTGGTGACGTCATCCTCGGCCTCCCCGGGAATGGACTTCATACCAATGGATATTCGCTCGCGCGTAAAATCCTTTTTGACAAAATGAAGTTGAAACTGACGGATAAGCTACCGGGGCTCAAGCTCTCGGTTGGTGAGGAATTATTGCGTATCCATCCGAATTATCAGCCAACGCTTGCCAAAGTTCCACACGGAATCATTAAAGGGCTTGCCCATATTACGGGTGGCGGGCTCCTGGATAACCCACCGCGCATCCTGCCGGATAATTGCGATGCGGTCATCCAGACCAAATCCTGGAACCCACCTGCACTTTTCCGGATTCTTCAGGAAAATGGCCAGGTCGATCCACACGAAATGTACCAGGTTTTCAATATGGGTATCGGCATGATCGCCGTTGTTTCGCCAAAAAACCTTGAATCTACCGCTAAAGCCCTGAAAGCTAAACCTATCGGATATATCACCGCAGGAACCCGCTGCGTCCAATTGGACTTTTCTTAATACGTCCGCTTTTATTGACTATTCATGGAAAATCGTATCTCCAATATTACCCAGGAATTACTGAATTCTTACCAGCAAGTCGGAGGCATCAATAATATTGATGGACTCAACCTCCCTTCCAAACATGCTGTCGGGACAATTTGTGAAGATCTGCTCCAAATCCTTTTCCCCGGCTTCCATGACCGCGACCCCGTTTATTCTTCCGATATCGAACGCGTGACGTCGTTCCGCCTCGCCAACATTGCCGATAACCTCCGCACCGAAATCTGCAAAAGCCTTCGCATCAAAAATTCCGATTGCCCGGATGAAAAGGCAGAAGAAATGCTCTGTGCTTTTCTTTCCCGGATCCCATCTGTCCGCGAATTGCTCGCAACCGATGTGGAAGCAGCCTATGAAGGTGACCCGGCAGGCACCTCCTACGAAGAAATCATTCTCGCATACCCGTTTCTGGAAACCATTTCCATCCAACGCCTCGCACATACCCTTTATAAACTGAAATTGCCTATCCTCCCGCGAATTATGACCGAATGGGCACATAGCCGTACCGGTATCGATATCCATCCGGGCGCAACCATCGGATCCCATTTCTTTATCGATCATGGTACCGGCGTGGTCATCGGCGAAACCTGCATCATCGGCACCCACGTGAAATTATATCACAGTGTGACGCTCGGTGCGCGCAGCTTCAAAAAAGATCCCGATGGAAAAATTATCAAGGGCGGACAACGTCACCCACAGGTCGAAGACCATGTGACAATTTACCCCGGGAGCACTATCCTCGGTGGCGAAACCGTGATCGGCACTCGTTCCACGATTGGAGGAAACGTTTTCCTCACCCACAGCGTCCCGCCAGATACTTTGGTGTATTACGAAGAACGGCAATTGAAAATTGTCAGTAAACGAAATCGCCCGGCCTCGTCTCCAACGTCTCAAGCGTCCCATGCGTCGCAATAATCCAGGTAAATCCGATCCTCACCCACGTACTCGCTCGCAGCAACTGGAACTGGAACTTTTTCCATCCACCCCTCGTTCTCCTTCACCACCCCACTCTCCTCATCCGATCCATCCGACCCATCCGTCCAAGACTGCTATCGCCCAGCCCCAACAGCCCCATCCCGTTCCGTTTTCTCATGATCCTCAAGCACTCCTGCTTTCCCTGACTTCCACCGCAGTCACGCTCACGCGTAACCTCGGGTTCATCGAACTCGCACGCAAACTCCGCATCATCTGGAACCCACGCCTGACTTCCACTGCCGGACGCGCCTTTCATCAGTTCCACAGAATTGAACTCAATCCACTCCTGCTGCAGCTTTCGACTAATGAGCTGGATCGCATTCTGAAACATGAACTCGCCCACCTCCTCGCACATGCCGCCCACCCCAGAAAACGCATCGCCAGTCATGGCCGCGAATGGCGCGCCGCATGTATCGCTCTCGGAATCCCCAACGAATCCAGTCGTCACACCCTCCCCCTTCCCACCCGCTCCATCACCCCCAAATATTTCTACCGTTGCCCTCATTGCTTCGACACCATCTCGCGCGTCCGCCCGTTCCGCCGCACCTCTATCTACGCCTGCTCCCATTGTTGTAAAAAATTTAACCACGGAAAATTTTCCAAAAAATTCCAGTTCGTGAGAATCGCATCACCGATTTAGATTTAACAAAATAAAATTTTCTTTCGGCACATCTACGCTCGCGCCTTGCACATCCATCTCTTTGCCGGAAACCAGATCCACGAGTTTCGCTCGGGATGCATCCAGTCCCAATGCTTTCCAATTGATCTGCAACGTTCCGCTTTGATCATTTTTTGTAAAATTCCCAATCACGATCAGCACATCTTCCTCATTTTTATACACACTCACCGCCAATTGCGAATTCGATGGTACAACCAGTTTTTGCTCCCAGTACGGGAAAAATTCTGTTTCCTGGTTTCGGATCCACGGATTCACCAATTCCAAATGCCGGGCAACATACTCCGCATTCGACCAGACATTCCAAAGCGGCGTGTCATTTAACAGAGCCTGTGTCAGGAAAGTGGCATTCAGCACTTCGGAATCCTGATCCTCTTTCGGTCCCACTTGTCCATAATTCGGCAACAACATTACATTTACGCCTTGTTGATGTCCAAAGATCGCCTGCCATTTATCGGGTGGATACAAATCAAAATAACTCGGCGTCTGCACCATTCGATGATTGATTTCCTCGCCTTCCAGAACCGCATCTGAAAACCCATGAGCAACCGACGTCAGCCCGCCAGACATATGCAGAATCAACGCAGGAGGAATATCTCCAATGGGTTCACTTTCGTGCAGCGAAACATACAGATTTCGCAAATATTTTCGCAATGCCAATACTGGAGTCGTCACATGTGCGGTTCCATCCGGTGAGCGATACCCACAGCCATGATGCTCATTTGCACAGGGATACGCTTTCGCACAATCCACATAAATCGCGCGCAGCCCGGCATGTTGAACCATCTGATCATAATACCAGGGTTGAAACCGCCCACTTCCGGAATTGACGCACCCCCACTGATACGCCCCGTAGGGATTTTTCCATTCCGTTCCAAAAACTTCCCACTCCGTGGATGCCGGGGAAACAATATCCGGCGCCAGGTAATACGCCATGTTCATCCCCTTTTCCCACCAGCGATCCAGCTCCGTTTTTAATACGGAAAAATTCTTTGGCAATGCCCCTGTTATCCCCTGATGCGTCGCATAGTCAAAAATCGTACGATCCATACTCCATGGATTCCCGATGCTCTTATAGGGGTCGGGAGACATACGAATGTTCCTCCGAACCCATGCGTTGTCTCGCACCGGCGTCGCTTGCACTCCGAACAGGTAGTGAATTTTTTCATCCGTTTCAAATGCTTTATCCACGACACGGACACGCAACGCATCTTTGTCCGTCCCTTTTAAAAACTGAATCACTTTCTCCGGATCCTGATGACTCCAATACTGATTGGATTCCGTAAACCAGGTCAGCCCGAAATCGTGATTTCCAACCCAGATATGGGGAAGGTACTCGCCCAGTTGTTCTGGCTGGAATGCTCCCTGAATCACTTTTCGATGGTGATTATGGGCATAAATTCTTTCTGCAACGCCCGATTTCAATGGAACATTTACCTGAACCTCCTGCACGTTCATTTTTCCATTTACCGGAGTCATTTCCAGTTCCACATACCACAGGCCGTCAAACTCCACATGCGTCTTTGCAATGACAGAAGCGGATGCGGTCTTTCCTTCCAATGTATAAACACCTTCCCATGCAAGCTTCTGATTCCATTTCGGTGTGGCTTCCCACTTTACTTTTTCTCCATCCAGCATGATATCCAAAGTCACTGGTTCAGGAATCAACAACACACCTTGCGTCCTTACAGATGCCGGGAACGGTGCGTTTTGCAATTGATACGTACGCCCCCATACTTCCAGTGCATTTTTTGCATAGACAATATCTGTCCACGGCTTTGGTACCTTGGTTAATTGCGGATCCCACTCCAGCCATTCTGGCCGTCCAATATGTTTGTACACCCGCTCATGTTCCGCAACCTGTTCCCCGTTTTCTTTCAGCCACTGGATCTGGAACGTGTAAATTCCGGGAGCAATGCGGCTTCCATCCAGTGCATGTTTCCACTCCTGGGCATTTTCTTCAATGGAAATGGCCTCTTTCTTCACCTCTTTTCCATCTGCATCCACAACACGAATAACCGCACTGCTTGCAAAAAGCCCGGGGGCAGAAATCATCAATTTCTGTGCCTCAAAATCTGTCCGAATCTGAAATGCGGTTGCCGACTGAACCGCCATCGGGATGGATTGACGCAACAATGGTTGTCCATTTTCTCCCAATGCTTCCAACAGTAAATTCGACTGCTGCCCGCCCGGCAGTTTTACTTCAAAATGGACGGAACCATCCTCTGCAATATCCTCCTGCCTGCTTTCTACTACGGTGTCTTCTCCTTGCAGAAGAGAAATGTTCATTTTGGTCATTTCTTTCGCCCCTGTCGCGGGTTGCAGATCTCCTTTTATCACAGCGTTCTGCAATGCAAGATCATCGATCGACAAACGATACCCGTCCTTTTTTTCACCAAAAATCAATTCCCCCATGTGCGAATAAAACGATTGGGGCGTGTACGACCAGGACGTCTGCGCATCCGGTTCCACCGTCCGCCAGTTACGGACAAAATTCCCCAGCCATCGCATTCCGGGTTTTACTTCACCGTTAAAAATATTGGCAATCGGGACTCTGAGTTCTGCGTACCAGAATCCTTCGTACAAAGTTGTTTTATATTCCCAATCCGCTTTCCATTGATCATTCTTCGCCTGACGCGAGGCATAAAACCCTTGAGAATTGGCAACATATTGAAAACAATTTACCGGGTCATTATCCGGAGCAAAAAAGATTTCAATGGCATCATCCTTGTAAATCCCCATGTTGCCATTCTCTTTGGTTTCCGAACGCAACTGCATCCCCGGGGCAGCGGAAACCATCATCAAATAAATATTCTTCGCATCATAACAAATGTATGTCCGAAAAATCTGTTCCGGATTCACCTCCGGAATGATTGCCCGAATCCCGCCAAATAAAACGGTCGCGTGATCCCATTCTCCGGAGGAAAGCACGCCATCAATGACCGGTGGAGTGCTCACAAAAGGAATCGTTGCCGCGGAAGAAGGAACATTTTTTAATTTCATTGCTGCCGTTTGTTTTTTTGCAGCCAACTCTTCGATCGCATCTGGCGTCAGCACTCCCTCCTGAAGAAAAAGTTCTGCAAAAACCGTTCGGAATATTTCGCCATCCGCTTTTCTGTTGCCTGGCGACAAACGGATACTGCTGAATGCCCCTTCCGGAACCTGATGGTCCTTGATGCCGGCAGAAGCCGCCTCTCGCCCATCCAGATATAAAATAATCTGCCTGTCCTTAACCGACCAGGTGACCGCAACATGATGCCATTCGTTCTTTTGCCAATCTTCAATCAATTTGTGCGCCAATGTAAACGAAGCATTCCTCCCGCCTTCCGAAGGCCGCCCGTATAAAAAAATCAGCCCCAATTGATTCTGGTCTTTCTTGTATTTATAAATACTCCACCACGCCGTTTCCGTTTTCGCACTTGCCAGATGCACAAAATCTTCTTCCTGCCCATCCCAGTTCACTGGCCGCACCCAAGCCGAAAAACTTCCCTCGTCCAATGGAAATGCTTTGCCTAATTCCAATCCCGTCCCACCTTCTCCAGGCGTAATCATTGCTCCAAATGCAGCATCCTCCACTACTTCCTCTTCCACCACTTGTGCCTCCACCCCCTCCAGAAAATTTTCCGCTTCACCCTTCGGCAAAAATAAAAAAATCAAACATCCAAAAAATGTCCACCACGTTTTCATGCGTATTGATTATTCCTTCAAATCACATTTTTCTTTTTCCGACGACCGCAACCGGTATGCCCCAACATTAGTCCGATACCACCCAAGACGCCCAGCAAAGCGGCTCCCGGTTCTGGTATCGCGACGCCTGTCATGTAATACACAGCAGACTGCGTGGGAATCGCAATCAGATTGGCTGAAACCGACGGGTTATAATAATAAAAATGTTCTCCGAATGGCTGTGTTCCTAACGTGGAAAGAGTGATGGCCATAGAGCTGTTTGGGGTTTGTTCATTAAACGCCAGACGAAACCCATAAATTTTATTTGCTTCAACCGCGACGGACTCCCCCAGGTCAAAATTCACATATTGTGCACCGACCCCTAAGCTGGGAAGAACTCCGGTTTGTGACCAGACGGTTGTGCGCCCGCCATTAAGGGTTGCTCCGGTAAACTCAT
The DNA here is from genome assembly GCA_934667795.1 of uncultured Chthoniobacterales bacterium. Lineage (GTDB taxonomy): Bacteria > Verrucomicrobiota > Verrucomicrobiia > Chthoniobacterales > CAKUMP01 > CAKUMP01. Next base: position 22,888 of record CAKUMP010000004.1, read on the forward strand.
CAATAAACAAGGTAAATGTACGCGTATATCCTCCTGCAGGCGATGCTCCTGCAGTATATAAAGCAATACTTTCCAGTTCAAAAGCAAAGTCCGATGTAAATAACTGTCCGACCTCATTGTATGGTTGGGTCGCTTCACTCCACTTCCACGTATTCCCACCACGATTTGCCGAAGGAGGCAAAGGGACACTCATCATAATGTCCTCTGTTGGTACACTCGAACTATAAGTAACTATGACCGCGGAAAATGCAGAATGCGCAACAGCCGTCATCATGATGGTCATCAGAATTTTTTTCATATTACAGTCTCCAATTTTTTCATTCGAGAATAAAATTTCCCATATCCCTATTTTTGTGTTTTACAAACAAATATCCGACGGTGCCGTCATCTCTTTTTCTGCCTCCCATTCCATCCCTCGTGCAGCGACAAACGGAATGGTTATACGCCTCGGTACGTCCTGATATTCCAGACATTTTTTCATATGGTCTGCACAGATTTGCGCCAGCGTTCTGGTAGAAACAAAGCAACGAATCAAGCGAGGTCGTGGAGCAATTTTCACAGCATCCGATCCCCAGTTGCCAACCCCTGTCTCGACACTTCCTTCCAGCTTCTTAATCGTCGCAATACAACTTTCCAGAATCATATCACTCTCAATAAAAATACAGTCCGGCCGACAAGGCGATTTAGTCCACATCTTCTCAATCGCGCGCTTTGCTTCTACCGGATCAATTCCACTGATATTTTTGTAAATATTCTCTTCCGCAATTCGCACCCCATAATCCGATGCATGCCGTTGGAAAATTTCCAGAAAATGCAGACTCGATTCCCCTGGACCATCTTTCGCAAGAATCGCCATCCGCGTATGCCCACGCTCTCTAAAATAGGCCAATACTCTGCGCACCACCCCTTCGTAATCCGTTGATACTTTTACATCCGAAGCACTACTCGGTCCCACAATCGGAATCCCTCGTTTCTCCAATTCCTTCCCCCAAGACGCATGCCGCTTCGCAAAAATCGGCACAACCCCTGCTATCGTGTTCTTCTGCAGTTCATCATAAAATTCCCGACACGTCAGTTCCCCAATTTCTACTCCCAATCGCAAATATCCAAGATACGGACGCGTGGCAATTTTATGCTTCAAAAATGCCAGACGCAGTTCCTGCAGCATTTTCACATACACCGGTGATAATTCTTCATCCGAAATGTCTGCTTCCAGCAATATTCCCACATGCCTCCGTTTCTGCGCAAACATATCCAGCAAAAATGTCCCTCGCCCCTGCTGTCTCTCCACCCATCCCTCCTGCTCCAACGTCTGCATCGCCTGCCTCACCGTCGTGATCGATACCCCATACTCCCGAACATACTCCGCTTCTGTCGGTAACCGAGCCCCCACCTCCAACCCACGAAATGATCGCACCATCTCCTTCTTCACCCTCTGATACAACGGCTCCTCTCGCCTCTCCCCCTGCCCTTCTCCCACAGAATCTGTATCACCAGCATTCATAACAGAAAATTCATAACTATGAATTTTAAGGAGGTCAAGAATTTATTTTTGACACAACCCCTGGGGGTTCGCAGTTTTTTTGGAAGCGACGATGTCCCGGTCAGCAGAATTTGGAGTGCGGGCCTCTGCACCGCTTTGGTTCGAACATCGTGTGAGTTTCTCCATGCGTAGGTTGTTCATACATCCCATTCGCTATGATCCAAAGCGGCGGAAACCGCCGCACTCCAAATTACTCGCGTATAAACGGGTTATTGCGTTTTTCGGTGCCGATGGTGGTTCGGGGTCCGTGACCGGAGAGGTTCGAAGGGGTCTGTCCCTAATGGACGGACGCCTGAGCCAGGGTGGCCCTGGACCTGGGGTGATTACCCCAGGCTGACATAGGTTGCCCCTTCAGGGCACTTTTTTGGGGAAAAATATTTGTCCGTATTGTAAGGGACAACGCCGCTATTATAGGAATAAAAATGATCTTGGCCGGCGTGGACGTCGGCGTTCTCCGGACACCTTGCGCCGTTGTGAATCCTCATGTATCTTATCGGTTACCATCTTACTGACCTGTGGTCATTCTTTCATGCGGATATATTTTACAGAAACGGACTCCTCGACTCGCCAATTTTTTGAAACTGCGTTGGCACATCTTCCGCGACCACAGACATCGTTGCATTTTGTGGAGGAGCCGGATGAGGTTCTGGACGATGCGACGATCGTTTCGCCTTTTATTTACACTTCTATCGACAAAGCATTTCTGGATGCTCATCCGAACCTGCGCTGTATTGCGTCCCGATCTGTCACGTTATGTCACATCGATCTGGACACCTGCGCAAGCCGAGGTATTCCTGTTTATAATGCGCCTGCATATGATGGAAGTACTGCGGCAGAGCATACATTTGCACTCATCCTTGCACTTTCCCGAAAAATCCTAGAAGCAACGGCTTTGAAACGTCGCTCTGCATCCTCTCTTCAAAAAATCCAGGGGTTTGATCTAAAAAACAAAACGCTTGGGGTCATTGGAGCCGGACGGATTGGGAAAAATGTCATTCAGATTGCGCGTGGATTCGACATGAACATTCTGGCAGCCGACCCCCAACCGGATCCTCATGCGGAGAAAACGCTGGGGATTCAATATAAACCGTTCAACGAAGTCCTGGCTGCAGCAGACATTCTCACACTGCATATTCCTGCCTCTCCGGAAACCCATTACCTTTTGAATGAACGCACCTTGTCTCTCTGTAAAAAAGGGGTTTTGATTATCAATACGGCAGCCGGTTCCCTCATCGACACCCAGGCACTGATCCAGGCAATTGAATCCGGCCATGTCGCAGGCGCAGGGCTGGACGTTTTAGAGGAAGAATCCCTCCTCCAGCACGAACCGCATCAATTATTAGGGGCTCAAATCGTCCAAAACATCCAAAAATCGCCACCACCGGAGCATCTTTCTTCCATTTCCTATGCCAGGATCCGTGAAATCCAAAATCTCATGATCAATAAAAAACTTCTGGCCCTACCCAATGTCATCGTCACTCCCCATGTTGCCTATCATAGCACCGAATCCATTTGTAAAATTAATCAGGCAACACTCGACAACATCCTCCATTTCCTTCAAGATTCTTGAATTACTCATGCATTACTGGCTCGTAAAACAAGAACCCGAAACCTACCCCTGGTCGCAATTCGTCGCGGAAAAAAAGACCGACTGGACTGGTGTCCGTAATTACCAGGCCAGAAATAATCTTCGTGCGATGCAAAAGGGCGATACTGTCCTCTATTACCATTCCGGTGGCGGTAAAGAAGTCGTAGGGATTACCAAAGTCACCAAAACCGCATTTCCCGACTCTACCGCGGACGACCCACAGTGGGTTGCCGTGGAATTGACCCCGGTAAAACCATTGCCGCGCCCCGTCCCACTGGCAGAAGTCCGCAAAAATCCAAAACTTGCCGAAGTCGCACTCATTCGTCAATCCCGGCTTTCTGTAATGCCTTTATCCAAAGAACATTACGAAGAAATCCTCCGGATGGCCGACTCCTGAAATTTGTCCTTTATCTGAACAACCCTTGATCTGTTCTTAAAACTTTTTTATCCTTCTCACGGATTCATAACTCCAAAATATCCAAACCATCCAAATACCCACTATTTTTTATTATGCAGGAACATCAAATCGCCGCACAACTTTATACCATTCGAGAATTCTGTAAAAACGAAGACGATCTGCGTCGCTCTCTCGAAAAAATCCGCAACATCGGTTATCAGGCCGTTCAAGTCAGCGGGATTGCCCCCATTGCGCCGGAAAAAGTCCGTCAGTTTCTGGATGAAAACGGCCTTGTCTGCTGCGCAACGCACGAGCCCAGCGCCACTATTTTCAATGATACCCAGGCGGTCATTGATAAATTAAAAGCTCTCGGCTGCGAGCAAACCGCGCTACCAAATGCAGGAACAGAAGATTTAACCCAGCCGGATGTCCTGACTTCGTTCTGCCAGCGTGCTGACATCGCCGGCGCCACCCTCCGCGAAGCCGGAATCACTCTCAGCTACCATAACCACGCAATTGAATTTGTCCGCGTAGGAGAAAAACTCATCCTCGAAACCATTTTCGATTCCACCAGCCCGGAAAACCTCCAGGCGGAACCCGATGTGTACTGGATCCATTACGGTGGCGGCAATCCGGTCGAATGGTGCAAACGCCTTCAGAACCGCCTCCCGGTCATCCATCTCAAGGATTATCGTTTTACTAAAGAAAATAAACCTACCTATGCAGAAGTCGGGCACGGTACCCTTCCAATGCCGGAAATTATCCAGGCGGCAGAAACATCCGGATGCCAGTGGTTTATCGTCGAACAAGATACCTGCCCGGGCGACCCATTTGATTCTCTGGAAATGAGTTTCAAATATCTCAAATCTTTGGTGTAAATCCAGAGATTATACCTTATATTCTTATTTGAATTTTTATTATCATGGCTAAAACTCAGGAAAAATCCGGCGATGACAAAGCCGACAAGCTCAGCGAGGCACGCAACAAGAACCTCGAACTTGCAATCCAACAGATTGCCAAAGATTTCGGCGACGGCGCAATTATGCGTCTCGGCGAAGGACAAGTGATTGATGTGGAGGTCATTCCTACCGGAAACCTCCTGATCGACCGTGCATTAGGCGTTGGAGGATTCCCCCGCGGACGTATTGTTGAAATTTATGGCCCTGAATCTTCAGGGAAAACGACCTTAACGCTCACCGCGATTGCCCAGGCCCAAAAACGGGGCGGTTTAGCTGCTTTTATCGACGTCGAGCACGCACTCGATCCCCAATACGCCCGCAGATTAGGCGTCAACCTCGACGATCTGTTAGTTTCTCAGCCAAGCTCCGGGGAAGAAGCGCTCCGGATTTGTGAAACATTAGTGCGTTCTAACGCGCTGGATGTGATCGTGCTGGATTCTGTTGCGGCTTTAGTGACCAAACAGGAACTGGATGGAGAAATCGGGGATTCGACGGTAGGAGCGCAGGCACGTTTGATGAGTGCGGCGCTTCGAAAACTGACCTCCATGATTTCCAAAGCCCGGACCTGCTGTCTTTTCACAAACCAGATTCGTGAAAAAATCGGAGTGATGTTCGGTAACCCTGAAACCACTCCGGGTGGAAAAGCACTGAAATTCTACGCCAGTATGCGCGTGGATATCCGTCGCATCGGGCAAATCAAAACCCCCGATGGCACCGTGACAGGAAACCGGACCAAAGTTAAAATAGTAAAAAACAAAGTGGCACCGCCCTTTACCGAAGCAGAATTTGACATCATGTACAATGAGGGGATTTCTGCCACCGGTTCCCTTCTGGATCTGGCACTCGAAACAGGGATTCTCGATAAACGCGGGTCCTGGATCAGCTACAACGGAAATCAGGTTGCTCAGGGACGCGACGCCGCTAAAGAAGCCATTAAAGCCGATGAAGCACTCTATGCGGAGCTCGAAGCCGCTGTGAAAGAAAAATTAAATGCACCCGGAAAGTAATTTTCCGATCCTCATTCGATACTGAAAACAGATTGCACCACCAGGTAGTTTTCCATCCGTTTCATCTCGGTAAAAAAGCAGAATTTTCTGTTTTAAACGCCTTTTCAATCGATCTGTTCAAGTGAATCTGCCCGGTCTATGCGTAGTTTTCTGCAAAGACCGGGGCCTCCCCCTC